>JAFGHO010000061.1 GCA_016930085.1 Spirochaetales bacterium | reverse complement strand
GGGAAACCCGATAAAGGCATCGTCGATCCGGATGTCTTCCCGTGTGACGGGATCGATACGGTAGTGTCCCTTTGCTTCACCCAGTTCGATACCGATTTTTTCACCCGCCAGCAGCAGGAACAATTCCCGGAGGCGCCTGTCTTCTTCCGCGATCACCCTCACCCTTCCTTCGAAACAGGAAACATCGAGACGTTCGGGAAGGCTTTCGAACAAAACCCTCGTTCCCTCGAGGACAAACCGGTAATTCCCGCTTTCAATCGCGACCTTTTTCACTCCGGCTTTTTCGGGATCCCTGTTGATATAAAGGCTTCCTGCCTCGAGCCGGATCACGAGCCGGTCCGTAGAGGCGGTATTATCCGTCACGGTAAAGCGGGATGAGGGGAAGAACCTGAAGACGGGGGTATCGTCCAGGCCGAGATCGCATACGTCATCCGGGGCGACCGTGACCGTATCATCCTCACCGATCTCATCTCCGGGGGCAAGGGGCGTTTCCGGGGTACCGGTACGGTGCGCCTCACCGGATGAAAAAACGAGCGGGGAATAATATTCCCGCGGAACGTGAACGATCCGGTACGCTCCCCATACGGAGAGGAGGAGGAAGAAGGGGATAACGATGATGAGAAACGCGCGCGGATGATAGCGGAGGTATTGGAAAGGATTTCTCTTTCGTCCCTTTCCCCTCCCGATCGAGTCGAATCCGGCGAGAATTCTGTCCTTCGTCCCTTCACGCAGGTCCGGGGCCGTCCGTGCACGCGCGATAAGACGTTCCATTTTCAGGTCGTCACGCTGATTTTCCGGCATTGATTTCCCCTCCTTCCCGTATCTCATAGATTTTTTCCTTCATTGCCCTGCGCAGTTCCTCTTCGAGTTTCCGCCTCGCCCTGAAGAGAAGCGATTCGATGGATTTTTCCGTTTTTCCTGCTGCCCGCGCGAGTTCGGTCACGCTCTTTTTTTCCTCGTATTTCAGCCGCAGCACTTCCCGGTAGCCGGAGGAAAGCCGTGAAAGCCCGATCCGGAGAATGAGGTCTTCTTCCCGCCGGAGAACCTCGGATGAAGGCGAATCGGAAAAATAGTTGAGAATATTCTTCTCACGCACGATCGTTTTCTGGACCCGTATCAAAGCGTCTTCACGCTTCATCTTCCGGTAATAATCGACGATCTTCGATCGCGCGATCCGGTAAAGCCAGGACATCAGGTTGTGGGCGGCGGTCAGCGTTCCGGCATAGAGCATGGCGTCGTAGTAGACCTCGGAAAGGATATCCTCCGAGGTTTCCCGGTTTCCACGCAGTTTGAACTGTATGAAGCCAAGAAGCGAAGCCCAGGTGAGTTCGTAAAGCCGTTCGAATGCCTCTTTTTTTCCGGCCTTGAGTTGTCGTATGAAATCATGCGTAAACTCCATCTTCCTCCATTATATATAAGCGTTCGAAACGGGGCAATCATGCGGTTTTTTTTAAGATGAGGGATGTAAAAAAAAAGATAAAAAACGCGTGATTTCCTTTTCTCAAACGCTTATTCAAATGTAAGCAATTGCTGAGAATCTGATTAAATATAAAAGGAGGTGCGGGATTTTAAAGAATATGATATACTATATTTTTTAATGACGGGGAGAGTATCCCCGGACGACGATGAATCGAGAATGTTATAACAGCATGTGACATAATATAAGGAGGAAGTAATGAAGAAAATATCTTTGATAATCATAATGGCTGCCGTATCCATCGTGATGGCGGTAACGGGCTGCGACAGTATCGATCCGGGCGAACCGCTCGATCATTATATCGACAGGCTTGGAAAAATCGAACAGCCGCCGCATAACGCGGATGTCCGGGCTGTCGAAGAATTATCCGATGACGGTGAGTGCAGGGTCTATTCCTACCGGGTCGAACTCGGTTTCAACGAGCTTTTCTCACTCGATCCCGAGAATATGGTCATCTGGCCCGGGTCCCTCATCGACGGGGCAACGATCAAAACAGGCCAGTACCGGCCGATCATGGCCGAGCGGAAACCGTTGACCATCTCGTGTTCGATTAAAAACACGGGGGAATCCGTTGCGGCGACAATGACGTCTCCATGCCTTTCAGAATCACGGGAAAAGCTGAATGAAATTATTTTCAGAAACAGGGATGTCCCTTTGGCATCGTATATGAATTATACCTGCCATGAAATCTATGACAGAGAGCATCTTCTGCGCGAGTTCGGAATCCACGCTGACGCATCGTTTTTGGGCATATTCAAATCATGGATCGACGATATCTACCATTGGGAAAGCTACCGCATGAAAACGAAGATCCTGTACAAATTCATCCAGGTCTACTATGACTGCGCCATCGATATTCCGATAACCCCTGAAGACTTTTTTGCCGATTCGGTGACCGCCGAGGACCTGCACCGGCAGATTTCGGGCCTGGTCTCGCCCGGATATGTCGCGAAGATCAATTACGGACGGATGGCCCTTTTCTTCATCGAGTCCGAAGAGGATGTCGAAACCGTGACGAACGCATTCGAGGCCGGATTCAAAGCGGCAGCAGGTCCCTTCGGTCACGGCGGTGCTGAAGTTACTATTTCAACTGAAGATCAGGACGTGATCAACCGCTGCACGATCAAGGCGGTGATTATCGGGGGTGACAGCCAGAGCGCCGCCGCGGCGGTCGTTGACCCCCTCGAGTTCGCCAATTACCTCACGGATGTCCGAAACCACACGGTAAGCACGCCCGTTTCACCGTTGAGCTACCAGGTGAATTACCTCTGCGACAACACGGTCATGCAGATGGTCTGCAACAGCGAAAAAAAGGTCACGGTATGCGGGGGAGACGGAGAACCTGATCCGACGACGGCGCCGCTGAAAACAAATTATAAACTGATTGTGACAAGTCAACAGGATAGCAGCGGGAGTAATCCGGTGAGTGGTTGGTGCTCACCTGGCCTACCGGCATCGGGTACAAACAGGTTTTCAATCAACGCAACCATACTATTGAAGTACACCTCTATTGCGAACACGACATATCCTGTCGTTTATAAGCTTCCCGATAAGGGTCAAACCGGTGAATATACTTTTGTATTTCCGGATGAGGCACATATCGCGGACGGCTACTTCGATATCAGTGTTCATAAAAACACCACATCTACCGCCTGCGGAGGCAGCAGCAGTTCCACTTTAGTATATTCAAAAAACATACCGGTGACACAGACAGGTGAAGAGTTTTCTTTTTCTTTCAAGCAACCAGTAAACAATGTCATTAAAACCTTCCACTACACCTTAAGGATCGAACCGGTGTACTAGGAACGGTTTGGAAAGAACACGGCTTTGAACGGATAGTTTGCCGCGGGTCGGTGAATCATCCCCCCGCGGCTTTTTTACGCCGTATCGACGACGGTTCATTGATGCTGCTTGTGAATAGTCCGGGTCAAGTATAGCAAATTGTTATTCTGTATGAATTAATAAATAAACCGATTGTGAAACATTCGCACAAAGAATTTGTCGGGGCTCGCGGTATGTATGATTGTATTTGTCTTATTGTGCAAATTCATTCTGTTTGATTCGAACGAGATGTATTTGAAGGAGATGGGGTGTGGATGGTGAATGTATGGTATTAAAGCCGGAGTATCCAGAATGGTGAATAATGGCATGTATACATGGAAATAAAGCTGTTTCTACCCTGCAAATGCTGAATTATCTTAAACAATTGTCGTAAATTCCTTCGAGAAGTTTGTTGTATTTGCCTCTCCTCATTATTCCATTCAAGAAATATTTTTTCAAATTCTTCGATCACCTTATTACCGTATTTCTCGAACATCTCCAAAAACAACTCCAACAACCACCTCACCAACTGTGCGATACTGAAAAAGTTCAAATCCGCGTGCAGCAATTTAACCTTCCTATACACATCCTCGGGAAAATACACATGTATATGTTCACGGTGTTCATCGTGATCGTGCGATACCGGTTGATACCGACTCATACGTTGTTTTCCCCATTGATGTTCCTTCAGGGTAAATGGATTGAAAAGGGAAATGATCCCGACAATGATGCCGGATAGAGAACCCCTGGAACAGAATAATTTCTGGTTTTTCAGTTTCTTTCTCATTGTAGTGGTTATAACACAATGGAATTCGTGTAGAACTGATTCTATCATAGTTTACTCCTTACTGTTTTTATATCTATACATTATATAACGCTTTAAAATTGCATCCTGCTTTGATTTCTTTTTAAATAAATACAATAAATAAAGCCGACAGTTTCTTCAGCCGGTTCGGCCATTGTTGTTTCATCCTAAATCCGCATGGTATACGAACCGCTGCCAATATAAAAAAGTTGCAGCCGGCGGCTTTTTGTGGTAAAATCCTCTTATGGTGAAATATATTGCCATCATGTCTTTATTATTCTGTGTAATTTTCCCGCTTTCCGCAGAAGAACCGGCGGAGGAAACTGTGGGAGAAACTACGGAAGAAACCGCTTCCGGACTACCTTCGAGGTTCGGTCTGATCTTCTCATATGCCGGTGAAAATTTCGGTTTTCCGATTTTCAATTCCCCATCGAATCCGGGGGGAATGATCGGGGTGGAGTTCAGCTTGAGCGGTAAGCGAGGTTACGCATACATCCAGTGCATCAACTTAGGGTATGTTTACCACATCGGACTGCTTCATTCGTTATTCCTCAATACCCTGTGTTACATGAAATGGTGGATCAAGGACCAGGCGACGATCGGGGTGTACCTGGGGGCGGGTATAATCGACGTCTTTTATGAAGGGGAGAAGTACGTCTTCGATGACGGGATGTACAAGAAAGCGGAGTTTACCTTCGGTAATATCTATCCGTATTTCCCCTTCGGATTGAGTCTGGGCTATGATTTATCGCGAATTACGGTAGTGCCGCTCGAGGTCGTTCTCCGCTACGAGTGTTCCATACAGATCGGTTTTCACGAGGCGGTACCGGCAATGCTTCATGTCGCCTTTTACGGCGGCTTTGTCTGGCATTTTTAGGAAAGGAAGAAACACAATGGAAAACCGGTTGTCGCTATTGCTCTTTGTACCCGTCATCATGGTCGTTTGCATGACCTGCGATATTCTGGATGATTCGGGGAAAAACTCACCGGCATCACAGGTAAACAATCCCGCCCATTCGGCAAACGCCTTGTACGCCGGACTCATGAACAAATACACGGCCAAGGGCATTCCCGGGATCGCGATCGGCGTCGATTATCCCGTCGAGGGCACATGGATCGGTGTTGGCGGAAAGGCGGATCTTTCGACCGGAGAGGACGTTCAATTCGATTCGATCTTCAATGCCGCTGCCGTATCTCATTATTTTCTTTGCGTCATTACGCTGCAGTTGATCGAGGAGTTGAAACTCGAGTTGACGAGCAAAATATGGGATTATCTCACGGGAGAACAGCAGCTTTATATCCTGGATTCATACGGCGTGACGATCGAACAGCTGATGAACCATTCGAGCGGGCTTTACGATTATTCCCAGGATGTCGAGTTCGTCCTTGCCGTGATGGCGCATCCGGGAAGAAAATGGAAGGCGGACGATATTCTTCCGTTCGTCTTCGGAAAGAAGACCGATGACGGCGGCTGGACGATTCCGTACGCGGCGACAAACGATATCCTCCTTCAAATCTGCATTGAAACGATCGAAGGCAAACCCCTCGCCCAGGTCGTCGAAGAACGGATCGTCACCCCGCTTGGTTTGACCCATACCTGGTTCGGCTATGATTCGGTAAAAGACGGGCCCGTCAAAAGCTATCTCAGTTTCACCGAAGGCGAAGTCGTCGAAAACACCTCGATACTCGTCGGGTATTATACCGGCGAGGCCGGCGTGTTTTCGACGGTATCGGACATCTGCGTTATCTTCCGCGATCTCCTGAACGGCTCCGCGGGACATCTGCTCGAGGATGCTTCCCTCCCGCTTATGCCCGATATTGACGGTTATATCTATACCCCGTCATTTACGAGCTGGGTGGATGTGGAATCGGGAGATATTCATGTCGTGCTCTACAACGCGGGACTCGGCAGCCTGGGGGACCTCATTGGGGATGAAATCGACGACGAGTTTTGGTGATGGAAAGTATTTAGTTCAAGCCGGCGTTCAAGGTTTATTTCATGAATCACACGTTTGTTGTTCTTCGCGAATTCCCCGAAAGGGGCCGATTTTTCAACTTGCCGGGCGCCGCGAATAATCAATGGTTTTCGATGTTTGTTATGTAACCATTATAATAGATAGCACTCGGCTGTTCTCTTTATGGCCAAAACACCCACCTTTTTTATACTATTAATGTACATTAAAGACCCCTTTTTGTCAATCATTGCCTTCTATAAGTAGAAGTTTCAGTATGGTAAACCAACTGATGGAGTCATTCGGATATCGGCCTTTTATTTTTCAGATAAATACAAATATCGTTACGAGAATCGACATTCTTTTGAGGGATTTTCCCTCCCTCAACGCCTTAGGTTATATACAAATATAAATGGAAAAGCACTTCACGCTTTTCCCCTGAACGAGGAGTAACAAAATGGATCAATCGAAATTATGGCGCTTTTTTCCGCTTTTTTCCTGCATTGTTATGGTATTCATTACCGCCTGTATGCCCCCGAACGGGAATATCGATTGGCCTGATATTGCCGCCACACAATTTCAAGCCACAGAAGGTTCGGATGCGTATATACCGCTTGATTATGATGAAGCTGCGAGAATGCAGTACGGGGAGGAGGCTGTCGCGGTGACGGTAAGCGAAGACAAGTACGGTGTCAAGGCCGATGTGAACGGGACCCTCTACGACCTCGATCTCGCGTGGTATATGAACGAAAAATATGGTCCGGGTCATTCCCTTGTCCTGGTCGGAAACCGTGCGGCGGACTGGCGGGTGGTCGGGAATGTCCGCTTCAAAAACAATGTCCTACCCGTGGTGCTCGTGCCCACGGATTACTTCGGCAATGTCGAGGGCGTACGAAAGGCCGCAGCCCGTTCCAACGCGAATATCGCCTGTGTCAGGCAATGGTACCGTGAACAGGTCGGTGTCGATTTCAACCTGCTTCCCACGATCTGCGTCTTTGTGCAGACCGGTTCCACCCTCACCGCCGCCCAATGGAATAGCGGTGAATGGCATAGCCGCGCGGGCGACGATCCCTCGAGTCCGTATCGCGACGATTTGTATTGGGAGGCGGTCCATGCCTATGAGGGGGGCGCTTTCCGTCCCGCCGGATACGGACCCCAGATCGTGGTGATCACCCCCTATGTCGGTGAAATAGGGAACGCGGCGAGTTCCTGGGGCGCGATGGGGGGAAGCTGCGTTTTCATTCCGCCCCGGTGGTGTTCGATCGACGATAACAAAGACGCCCTGTACGTCCTGGGCCATGAACTGGGCCACAGCTTCGGCATCAGCGGGCACAGCGATGTCCCTTCGATCATGTCGACGCCCTCCGATACCATGATCCTCCACGATTTCGAGAAACTGATCGTGCTCGCTTCGCCGTATTTCCCGCCCGTCCCCAGGTATACCCTCACCCTCAATTATATGAACGAACAGGGGAACGCGGTACGGTATTACAACAACCTGTGCAGCTTCGAGCGTGTGACCATTACGGTCCCCGAAGAAGTCACGGTCGGCGATCCCGTCTACGGGAACAGGCAGACCCTGGTGTTCAATGACTGGACAAAAAGCGGCATTGCCGTCTTCGAAGATCTTTCGGCGGTTTCCATGATCGTACGTCAGTTCGAATCCGATGTCTTTGTCACGGCGAATTACAGATCCAAACCGGAACCCACACCGGAGCCCCCGCCGCCCCCGCCGCCCCCGACATACACGCTGACCGTCAATTACATGAACGGGAACGGAAAATACCTGACCGTTACCTACAGGAATCTCACATCGTCGTCAAGGGTTTCGATATCCGTCCCCGGATCGGTTACGGTCGGAGACCCCAAATACAGCACAAAAACACTCGAGTTCGTCAACTGGAGCAAAACCGGGACCGCTGCAATCGGCAACAAAAACTCATGTTCGACCGTCGTTTATAATTTCGGGTCGAATATTTCGGTAACGGCGACTTACAGGGAAAAGACACCGCCCCCGCCGCCTCCCCCTCCGCCCCCGCCGCCCCCGACATACACGCTGACCGTCGATTATATGGACGGGAACGGAAAATACCCGGCCGTTACCTACAGGAATCTCACATCGTCGTCAAGGGTTTCGATATCTGTCCCCGGATCGGTGACGGTCGGGGACCCGCGGTATTACACGCTGACGCTCTTCTTCACGAACTGGAGCAAAAGCGGAAGCGCCACGGTCGACAACATGAACGCCCCATCGACCACGGTGCGGAACTTCGCTTCGAATGTCACCCTGACGGCAAATTATCGGCCCAAATAGGGGGAGTAACAGGAATGGATGTATGGGCTCGTCCGCGGGGGAGGTTCCTGCGGGCGGCCTTTAAATCAAAATTATTAAAATCTTTTTGAGTTTATTGATAAAATGAACTTATCCTCTCAAACTGAATTCACTGAAAATACTATGACTTCTTATAACTATTGTTTATATTTATTGGGGATATTTACATATTGATATTTTTATTATATAATGCGTCTGTAATTATTTATAGGATTATTATGCCTGATAAATAATTTAAAAGGATCCGGTAATGGATTCTTAAAACAAACGAATCATATAAAGGTAAGGAGAAAAGCATGAAAAAACTACTCAAACACTTAATTATGTTGCTTTTATGTCTTGCAGCGATGTGTCTCTTTGTAGCCTGTCCTTCAAGTGATGGTGACGACGACGATGATGAAATTGTAATCACCGAATATTTTACGCTTGATAGGGCTGACGGAACTCATGACATGTCTCATAATGCTGGCGCTAATTGTGATGAAATCTATATCAATATCACAGAGGCGATTGCTACAGGCGAGAATGTTATCATTACGGCTGAAGTATCAGGATTGAGTGCATACAAACAGGTTGCCATCCAGTCTGGCATCGACGGCTGGGCATGGCCTGCAGACGGGAATCCCGCCAAAGCGTGGTCAGATACTGGAATCGCTGACGGCACAACACTTGTCGCATTGCTTACGGCAACCAGTGATCTTGGCGCTGGAACTGCAAGTTTTAAATTCCAGTGCGATAATCCCGTCGGTGCTTTTCCGGGAAGTCCGACGATTACCCTCACTAATATGATCGCCGGCAAATATTAATTTTGCCTGTTGATTAACATGTATGAATATACAAGAAGCTGTCTGCAAGGCGGACAGCTTCTTTTTTTGGTACGCCCGGCAGGGCGCACCCACTTGGAGGTGACCCGAGAAAACAGGAAGTCCTCTACATACCCGGCAGGGGATCAGTTAGCCTGACGGCAAGAGTATCCTTGGTGAGAAAGAATTTTGCTTGCTGGATGTACTGGACAAAGAACTGGAAAGACATAGCCTTTACTTTTACCGCTACGCAGATGATTGTAACAATGATGAGGGCAGTAAAAGGGCAGTGACCGGATTTTTGATTCAGTAACCAGATTTCTGGAAAAGAAATTGAAAGTCAAAGTGAAGCAAGAGAAAACAAATGTGAATCGGCCATGGAAGTTTAGTTTTTAGGATATACATTGACAGGGTATAAAAACCCCCTATTGAAAGCAATCACGCGTTTTTAAAGAAAGATCAAAGAGATTTTTACGGATAGAAAAGGGTACAACCTTTACCAAAGAGTTATTTTGACTATTTGGGTATGTTTTCGTTCATCGATAATTAAACGCTAAATCGCAACTGACTACGAACCATCTTATACGGTACCTTACATACGGTGGTGTGAGTGGTTGGAGGCCTAAAGCCCACGTCCTGCTCGATCTTTCCGTATAAACACTATATTGAAGAATATAAGCCCTTCAACTTGATTTTACTTTTTTGCAAAACACGATAATGAATTTCACTTTTTCTCTGAAATATTATGAATCATTTCTCGTTTTTTAGGACTCAGAAGGATTCATATGTATATTTGATTTACAGTAATCTATGTTAATTGGAATATTCCTGTATATTTTCGATCAACATCCGGATAGAATTATATATCTGTTACAGAGGAATCCAGCCGGTCGATTATCCTATTAAAAAATAGGCTATCGACCTATTATAAAAAAAGCAGGATATGGTATTCTATTGAAAGATACAAGAAAGCGGGAGTATAGCAATTAAGCATTATCTCGTCTTGCATTTATTCATGATACAGACAATTGTCGTATTTTCTGGCACTACCGACTATCTGCACACATCCGGTAAAAGGATACTCGACGCGGATGGGAGGGTGGGATGGATCGCGGCCGTGAACCGGTTCGTGTATGAAACCTCGCAGAAGGTCTTTCACGGCTTTTGGATCGGGGACCTGAAGGGGCTTCTCGACCAGGTCGCAAACGAATTTGGTCTCAACGCCCATTTTAACCACTCATATCCCATGAAAACACAGGCAGTATATGGTCCGGTCTGAATTGACGTGCTTTCTCCCGGTTTCCCGGGTAGACAGGTGACGATCCCGCCCGGCGGGATTGCCGGAAACATACAGGATTTACAAATTCTATGCAAATGTCGCGGTTTTATTGTATCTTTATATTTTTTTTTGTAGACAGCTTTGCGATTGTGTTATAACATAATCCCGCATGATGGTGTGTTGACGATTTTCTTGCAAATTTTAAGGTAGAAATTATATCAGAGAGAAATATATTGGGAAACAAGGAGTTCGATGTGCCTTTGCATGTGTTTGTCGCAATGCCATTCGGAATGAAGGAAGGTATCAATTTCGATACGATATATGATCAATACATCGAACCCGCGATTGAATCGGCCGGATACGAGGTCTTCCGGGCAGACAAGGAACTCCGTGCCGGCGAGATAAGGGCAGACATGTTTCAGGAGCTGCTCCTTGCAGACCTCGTCATAGCGGACCTTACGATTGATAATCCGAACGTCTGGTACGAATTGGGTGTTCGGCACGCACTCCGGGCTCGAGGCATTATCCTGATTCAGAGCACGAGGGAGTCCCAGCCGTTCGATATCTATACGGATCGAAAGCTTCATTATCACCTGAAGGATGGCGTGCCGGATCCCGATTTTCTTGAAGCCGATATGGATGCACTTACTTCGATGGCAACAGAGACGATGGCGTCGTGGCACAGCAGAAAAATCAGCCCGGTTTACATACTCCTGCCGAATCTCATGGAAAACGACTGGAAGTCCCTCAGAGTCGGGAAGATAACCGAGTTCTGGGAGAAACACGAGGAATGGGAAAAACGCGTCAAGGTTGCACAGGAGAAAATGCGGCCGCAAGACATCATCGTTCTTGCGGCTGAAGCACCTGTACAGATTCTTCGGATGGAAGCATATCGTTGTGCAGGCAAATCCCTGCTCAAACTCGGGCAATTCTCATTTGCCCTCGAGCAGTATGAAGAAGCGCTGTCGGTCGATCCCGAAGATTTGGAGAGTCTGATGCAAAAAGGCATTCTCCTCGGACGCCTCGCTAAATTCGAGGAAGCCGGTATTCATATTAAAGATCTCGCTGAAAAAAACCCGGACAACGCAGAAATTCTCGCACTCCTGGGGAGGGTTGAAAAAGACAGGTGGGTCGACACGTGGCGAAAAGAAGGCCGAACCGTCGAAGAAATGAAAAACGATGCGGCCAGGGAAGATGCGATTTTGCTTTCGTCAATCGAAGCATACAAAAAGGGGTCCATGATGGATCCGGCACATTATTATTCCGCCATTAATACGGCGACGCTCATCCGGCTGCTGCATCACCTGACAGGTGATGAAAGCATGTTTGCCTTATACAGGGAAATGGAAGGCGGGATACGTTGGTGCATTCGATGCGCGCTTTCAAGGGAGACTCCCGAATGCAAGGATTACTGGGCGAGGGCGACGCTCGGCGATCTCGAAGTCCTTTGCGGCGATACCGCTGTTGTCGAGAGAGCTTATAAAGATGCCGTCGCGGCGGCTGGCGGTGATCGGTTTGCCCTGGAATCATCGCTGCAACAGCTGTGTCTTTTACGGGACCTGGGATTTCGTCCCGAGCAGGTCGGTGCCGCGATACTTTGTTTCGACCGGGTTATGGAAAAGCTGGAAGCAGTGTGGAAACCAAGGAAGGTTTTCCTTTTCAGCGGACACATGATCGACGCTCCGGACAGACGTAATCCCAGGTTTCCGCCCGGGAAAGAGAAGCTGGCGGCTCAGGCGATAGAAAGGAAACTGGATGAATTAGGGGCTTCATCGGACGACCTCGCTCTTTGCGGGGGAGCGTGCGGGGGCGACCTCCTCTTTGCGGAAGCGTGCCTTGCCAGGGATATGCGTATCGAGATACGCATACCGTTCGATGAACAGGAATTTCTTCCGGCATCCGTTACCTTTGCCGGAGAGCAATGGCGCGAACGCTTCTATACCGTGAAACGAAACAGGAATACCAAACTCTATTCTATGCCGGCAGAACTGGGGACGGTTCCTCCAAAGAAAGACCCATATGAACGAAACAACCTCTGGCAGCTGTACGCTGCTTTGGCATGGGGAGCCGACAAGCTTGATTTTATCTGCCTCTGGAACGGGGAGGCAGGAGATGGTCCGGGAGGTACAGGCCACATGTATGATGAAGTGAAAAAACGTTCGGGCCGGGTCTTCATGCTCGATACGAAAAAATTGTGGAGGTAGTGACATGACGGTAGCTGAAAGAATAAAATCGGCCGGTCCGAAAAAAATACTTGCCCTGGACGGCGGCGGTATCAGGGGTATCATCGAAATCGAGGTGCTCGGGAAAATTGAAACCCTGTTGCGCAGGAAATTAAACAAAGGTCCGAAATTCGTGCTGGCGGACTATTTCGATTTTGTGGCCGGAACGAGCACCGGGGCGATCATCGGCGCGTGCATTTCACTCGGAATGAGTGTTGACAGGATCCGTGACTTCTATAGTGCAAGCGGGCACAGCATGTTCGATAAGGCGTCCCTTCTGAAACGGTTTATGTACCAGTACGAAGATACGAAACTCGTAGAAACCATGAAGAAGGTTTACGGCAAGGATACGAAACTCGGAAGCGACAAACTCCGTACCGTACTCATGTTAGTGATGCGAAATGCGACAACGGATTCGCCGTGGCCGTTATCCAATAATCCGTTCGCGAAATACAATCTCCCGGATCGCAGGGAAAAGCCGTATTTCGACTGCAATCTCGACTTTCCGCTTTGGCAACTCATACGGGCGAGTACCGCGGCTCCCGTCTATTTTCCGCCGGAAAAGATAATAATGGGACCAAACGAATTCATCTTCATGGACGGCGGCGTCACAACATGCAACAATCCCGCATTTCAGGCGTTTCTCATGGCCACAACCGAACCTTACAATATGAACTGGCAAGCCGGGGAGGATAACCTTCTCGTCATTTCTGTCGGTACGGGCATGGATGCACTCGCCGATAAAAAGCTTGCTGTTTCCGACATGAACGTCTTATATAATGCAGCAGCGCTCCCTTCGGCGCTTATTTCCGCTGCCATGAACGAACAGGATTTTCTGTGCCGTACATTCGGCAAATGCGTTTGCGGGGACGTCATCGATCGGGAAGTCTGGGATATGATCGGCAAAAAGGGGCCTGTTTCTCCAAAACTCTTCACGTACGCCCGGTATAACACCGGGTTGTCGCAGGAAGCGCTCAACGCAATGGGTCTTCCGGAAATAAAGTCCTGTGATGTGCAAAAACTCGATGCCGTCGACCACATCCATGAGTTGCAGAAAATCGGAAAAACTCTTGCCGAAAAAAAGGTAAACGTGAAACATTTCTTCTGATGGCTACCGATATACGGGTACGCGTCGAATTTCCTTTAGACTTTTTGCGGCAATCTCTTGAAAGGAGATTTTTATGATACAGGATGTCATACATTACAGAGAGCAGGTTATGGCGAGGGCGAACAAGGCGCTCGATGCAGTCTGGCCGTCACGATTGGGAGAAGAATTCGTAAAGGAGTCACTCCTTGCTATCGAGGAACTCATGAAAATTGCGCATCAAATGAAGGCGAACGATTTCAGTCGAATCGAGCAGAGCCGGACGTATCGGTTCATTGGCTGCATGTATTCGGATCTGATGCCTGCCAAAGGCAAAGATATGCTTTTGAAAGCGAGCGAGGCGTATCAGACGGCCGAGCATCTTCTTGAAGGCCAGTCGGATGAGCTGGAGCAGGCAAAACTCTATTTCAACTTTGCGAACACGCTGCGGCTCATCGATCCGAACGACGTCGACCGGCTTTCCAGAGCAAGGAAGTATCTCCTCGTTGCGAGAGCGTATTTTGCGACTCATGCGCCGGAGTTTCTCGCACAGGCCGACGATGCCTTGCACTCGGTGGAGGCTTTGCTTTCGGCTGCACCCATTGCCGGTTCCATCAACCGGAGCATCAGTGAAATGGCCGGTCTCCGGGAAAAGCTCGCAGCCGGTGGAGATGTGGGGGAAATTGCCGGAAAAATGAACACCCTCATGAAAAGCGATGGTGGGATAACCGGGATCATGGCCCGGCTTTCAGGCGTTATCGAAATGTTACCGGAAGGCTTGAAGAAAGGCGAAAAGTTCAAAGAAATACGGGAGCAGATAAAAGCTATAAACGAGAAAGCTGCGGAATCGGGAGAAATGGATCCCCAAAACAAACAGATATTGACACTGTTGGCGGAGCGTCTTCGTTCGGACAGTGAAAAGGGAATAGTCGGTAAAGATCATGCGGCAGGTTTACGCGATCTGCTTGCCGACGTTGGTAACATACTTGCGGGCGATGAAAACGACATTAACGCGTTGTTGAATAAAAGGCAAAAGATGGGAGAAATGACGGGCAGTATGTTCGAAGCGGCTCATTATCTCAGTCACGGTATCGAGCGACCGCGAAAAGGCACGCGAGCCGCCGGCCTGGTAGAACTCAACTGGCTGCTTCGCCGATATTTACTCGAGGAAATGTTTCGCACGGAAAAGGGTGAGGAAGAGCGCAGGGAACTCCTCGACCTGAATTTACGGGCCGCGAGACTTGACAGAAGAATTTACGAAACCGGGAACGATGATTCGGCGGCCTCGACTATTGAAAGAGAGGTGCTGCGTCCCCTTGCCATGGCAATCAGGAACTTTTCTGCACGAATGAATACCATGCCTGCAAAACCGGTATGGAAGGTTTCGAATTCAGCGGCGGATACAAATGCGGTATTTCATTCAGGCCCGGCGAACGGTCTCGTTTTTTTTACGGAAGTCTGTCGCCGGTTCGGGCTTTCCATTATTGCCGAACCGATTGGAGAAACATATGCGACCGCGCGATGGAATCAGATGCACAAGACGCTACTGGCCATTTTCGACCTCAGGGCTTCAGACGGCCGTGTGATGGCTCATGTGATGTACGAGCTCGGCATTGCGTTGACACTTGGGAAACCGGTTTTGGTGGCAGTAGCGGAAAATCAGACAGTGCCGTTTGATATCGATATTAATCCTGTTGTTATCAAGAAAAGGAACGAAGACTATACAGCGCTTGCTATGGCTATCGATCAGACTATCGCACGAATGCATCCGGCGTATCGGGAAGGCGGGGTTCAAAAAACGCTGGAATTCGTTCTCGGATCTTACAAACGGCCTCATCCGAATATCTATGTGGACCAGACACTCCGAATACTCTCCGGGCTTCACGACTCACCGGATCCTCTCGCGGTGACACGAACACTATCGAAGCTGTTCGATTACCTCAAGGACGGCGAGACAATGCTGATTAATCCCGTATGGCCGCCGGTTTTTCCTGAAACCGGGAAACCGATGCTTTTCCATGTAATGCCGTTCGGACCCGCATGGGCGGACAGGGCGAGAGAGGTTGTACGGGCTGTATGCAATAAAGCAGGAATCGAATACATACGCGGCGACGAGGAAAATGACCCTCATGTCATTCGTTCGATCTGGATGGCTATTGCCCGCTCAACGCATGTACTCGTCGACATCACCGGTTTCAATCCGAATGTCGCTCTCGAACTGGGTATTGCTCATACGCTCGGCAAGAATGTGAAGATGATGTGCCAGGGTGATCCCGCAATAAACGTATTCAAATCCATCAGCAGATTCCGGATTGCGGGCTACGATAATGCACGATTCGAGGAAACACTCGGAAGTGAAGTGTATGATTTCCTCAAACATAAATAGTCGATGAATCTATGACAAATAAGAGTTTTTTTAAGGAGGTTTTCATGTTATTTAAACTGATCGATGAGACTTGTTCTCGAATAAACAAAATGGATCCCATGGCCGAAGCGCCGAAATTTGCCGCCCAACTGCTGAAGATGAAACCGAACTTCAAACGAGAGCTGCAGGCCCAGGGTATCGAGGCGGAAAATATCGAAGGCGCATTCTCGACGCTTTGCCTGGCGCAACTTGGGGTAACCAAAGGTATTCCTGCAATTGCCGAGGAAATGACACAGATGCTGCGGAAAGGGGGAGGAGAACCCGCATTTCGTTGCGTCATCGCCGCAGGCCTTGCCTACTTTGTACAGCCCCGCGATCTTCTGCCGGATAACCTTCCCGGCTTTTACGGATTCCTGGATGACGCACTGATGCTTCACGAGGCATGCGCACTCTCCTGGGAAGTTACCGGAAACACGGCGCAGGCAGAAGAGAAACGAAAGATATTCCAGTTTATTTTTATGTTCGTACCGGATCAAAGTATCGAGCTGTTTCGCTCCGCGGTCAGCGGTCTTGCGGTGACGTTGAACATGATGCGTTGTCTCGATCCTTCTATGGCAGAGATGACGACCCAAATGATCATTGCACAACCATTGCAGCAGACCGCACCGCAGTACGGGCAAGGCACGACGGGCGGAATGTCGTCTTTAGGATCGTTATTCAGTAACTATCAAAATAATTATTCCACACAGTATTCATGGCGGGATGGTGATAAAATGGGAATCATGTTTCCCGGCGGCGGCGGCGTGGCTTGTGACAGCTCGGGAGTGTACGTGCTATAGGTCCGTTGATTATAGAGAAACAGGAATATTTTACTGTAAAGTGGTGCTATGAAATCGATACAATGGCTGGGGATCGATAGCGCAGGAATAGCCGCTGTAATCTCCTGATGTATCGTCAGGATTATCCCGTTTGCCGGCCCTTTGATAACGACGGAATAGAGTCTCACCCTATCTTCGCCGCGAGCATCCGGTAGAGGGTTTCGCTTTTTTTCCTGAAATCCTCCGAATGCTTTCTCACCCTTTCAAGAATTTTCACCGCTTCCTTTGTGCGCCTGTGTTCGTCGAGTACCACCGCGAGATCGATGTAGTAGTCCGATGTATCATTCCCCGCCAGCTGAATGGCCCTGGTAATATGGAATATGCCCTCCTTCACCCTGCCGAGTCTTGAAAGGCACAACCCCAGGCCTTTGCGCGCATAGGCGTTTTTTGGATTGAGTGCGAGGGCCCGTTCGTTCCAGGCTTTCGATATCTCGTAATTTTCAAGGAAAAAGTGGACGAACCCGAGGTTGTCGATCGCGGAGGGATCGTCCGGCTTGATGTCCAGGGCGCGTTCGAAATAGAGAGCCGCGACCTGGTATGATTTTTGCTTAATGCATGCATACCCGCTCCGGATGAGTTCGTCGTAATCGTCGATTGCCGCAATCTTCTCCGCCTGTTTTTCGACTTCTGTCCTGTAGGAACAGTAGGTGTTTTCCTTCATGGACCCGGTCATGGTGAGTTTGGAACCCGCGCACCCGCCGAGGCAGCGGCTTCCGAAGGCGCAAATGCGGCAGAAGCCCTCGAGGCCGTTCTTGGTGAGTTCCCGGTTCCACGCGAAGGCCCCGGGCCGGTTCCATATCTCCTTCAACGACAATTGTCGTATATTCCCTTCGATATATTCCCTGTCACGGATGGAAAGGCAGCCGTTGATGTCGCCGTTCGCGAAAATGCCGATCACCCGTTTTCCCGCGTGGCAGCCCGTCCAGCAGGAAGCCTTTTTCCCGCCCGTGATGCGCCGGTTGATTTCGTCCTGCTTTCTGCTGTAGTACCCGATATCGTCGCCGAGGTGAATGTCGATATGTTTCGAGGTCACGGTCTCATGGGCGAAATCGATGAGGTCGCCCACCCGGTCCGGGGAAAGCACGAGGTCGCGGTGTTTGAGAAAATTCCCCATGGGACGCGCGATCTGGAACTGCCACTTGATCACCCCGTTTGAGACAAGCAGGTCCCTCAGGCCGGGGAGTTCGGCGAGGTTACGGTTGTTGATGCTGGTGTTGACCGATACGGGCATGTTCCGCTTCCGGAGGAGCGTGAGTGCGGAGAGCACCCGTTCGAAGGAGCCCTTTTTTCTGATCGTATCGTGTGTTTCTCCGAGTCCGTCGATGCTGATACCGATATTGACCAGTCCGGATTCGAACGCCCTGTCGATGAGCCGTTCGTCGATAAACCAGCCGTTGGATATGGCATTCGTCACGACGCCCCTGTCGGTCAGGCGCCGGGCCAGAAGCGGCCAGTCCTCGCGCATAAAGGGCTCGCCGCCCGAAAGGGTGAGTTTTCTGAGACCGATCGAGGCAAGCTGGTCGCAGAGGTCGAGGGCTTCTTCCGTCGTAAGTTCGTCCGGATATTTTTCACCGCAGGCCGAACCGCAATGCATACAGCGCATGTTGCACGCATAGGTGATCTCCCACACGCCGTGGGTGGGAATGTAATCCGTCGAATTGTTCTCCATCGGTTGTTATCGTGTATAGGCTGAACCGATTTGGTCTGCCGGGATGTCGGGGAGGTCAATGCCGCGTGTCATATATCGGTCTTATTCCCCCGATTTATCCGGAAACCTGTCGATCGCCCCCACGTATTTCTGCGCGACAAGCAGGGCATCGATGATGTCGATCTTGCCGTTGTTGTCCACATCGGCATAGTCACTCAGGAAATTGGCAGGTTGGCTTCCCACATAGTATTGGGCGATCAGGAGGGAATCCACGATATCGACCTTGAAATCGAGGTTCACGTCGCCGGGCTGAGGCGCGCCGTAGACGACCACCGGTTCTGAGGGTACGGGGGCTTCGGTTTCAGTCGGCGGGGGCGTCGTGTAGACGGGAACGACGACCGGCGTCGCATCCGGTTCAGATGTGGGTTCGAGCGTCCCGTAGACGGGGGTCGGTGTCGGGGTATCGGTTGCCGTTGTCTGGGCGAACGCGCCGGCATTGAAAATCGCGGTCATGGCGATGATCATGGTGCCGACCGCGAGTTTTCTATTGAAGACCTTCGCGATGCGTCCCCCGGTGAGGAAATTGAAAAGCGAAAGCAGCGCGTAGGCGACGGCGAGCCCCGCGATGACAAAAACAAGCAGATATTCTTTTTTAACCATTTTTTCTCCTCATCCTGTACCCTGTATTATGTATATAATCCCGGATTTACCGGAAATCCGGCTGTTTGTTGCTTCATTATAGCATAATTTCCCTGAAAAGCAATGATTAATATATAAGCCCGCTTTCTTCCCGTCGTCCGTGCGGGTAGATCCGGACGTTTTTTTCCTGCGTGAAGTTGCCGTTTTCCGTTTTCCGATAGTATATTTAACACAGAACGGCATCGGTCTTTGTGAGAGACATATGGTTTATTAAAATGTTGCCTGTTTTTATTATCTGAAAGTATTTTATAAAACGTTGGTGCAAAACGCGGCCTGATGCGCGGCGGTGACTGCCGCCAAGGAGCCAACGTGAATACAGGAAAATCAATTCTATTCATTATATTCATAATTGCCGCAATGACGCTGTCAGGATGCAATCTGCTCATCACCTTTATCGACGGCCTGAATGAACCCTCGATCAATGTGACCCCCCGAAACGCGTCCGTCGAAATCTATCAATATATCTATTTCCACGCCGAATGGATCGATCCGGGAGAGGATATACGGATGGATATCACCAATTCGGCCTCATGGAGCGTGAGTCGTCCGGAGATCGCCACGATTTCATACAACGGCGAAGTGTACGCATGGTCCGCGGGAACGATCGAGGTGTACGCGCGGTATGAGGGAAAAACCGGAAAGGCGACCCTCTCGATATACGATCCTGCGGGAAGCACCCCGGATCCCGATCCGACCCCCGATCCTTCCGCGCCGAATCCGCCCTGTATCTATAACGGAATGGGAGACTATGTCAATTACGACACGCCGACATGGACCTGGTCGTCGGGCGGCGGGGGTAACGGAACCTACCGCTTGAAGATCGACGATTCGAACCTCGAGTGGGATGCCTATGAAATCTCCGACACCTATTTTAGCGCGCCGTCATCCCTTTCCGACGGCATCCATTACTTTTATATACAGGAGCGCAACGGGTCGGGGATATGGTCGGAAACATCGTACAATTATTTGATAATCGACACCGTTCCGCCGGACGTCGACGCGGGGTACGACCGCACGACCGGAAGCGGTTTCGAACTTGCGGGAAACGGAAACGATGCGAACGGTATCGCCGGATTCGAGTGGCACCAGATGTCGGGCCCGGGAACGCTCGATTTTTCAGATCCTTACGCCCAGACCACGTATGTCACCGCTTCATACGACGGCTGGTATGATATCGAATTCGCCGTCTACGATTATGCGGGAAACTGGAGTTATGATTACACGACAATTGTCGTAGAATCGACGGCGCAGGCATTCTATCCCTTCAATGGCAATCCGTACGATGAAAGCGGGTGGGGGAGAGACGGTCAACTCGTAGGCTCCCCCCCATGTGTTACGGACAGAAACGGAAACCCGTGCAGCGCCTACGATGTCTCATCGGATTATATAAAAGTGTCTGATGGGGTGCACCCGGACATTTATGAGGGTTTTACCATTGCGGGCTGGGTACGGCGAACCATCTCCGGAACCCACGCATACCAGTGTTTTCTAGGGAAGGATTATACAAAAATGTACGGGATCGGGGTTCGATGTGACACAGGCAAGTTCTATATAAAGGTCGGTACTGAAACCCTCTGGTTTTCCGACGCGGGACACCCCGTGCTTCCGGTTGACTCTATGTGGCATCATTTCGCCGTTACCTACAAAGACACGACGGATCTGGTCGAGCTTTATTTTGACGGTGTTTTTGCCGCGTCGATGCCGTGCACGGCTTCGATGACACCGTCGACGAGTCCTCTCGGTATCGGACGAGACGGAAATTATATGGACAGTTTCGAGGGGGATATCGACGACGTTTATATTTTCGACAGGGTGCTTGACTCAGCCTATATCGAAGACATCTACCAGCGCCCGTAAGAAAGGAGGAGCAGTAGATTTTATGGCGGAAACAAAAGCGGCCCCGCTAAAGGAGGAATGAAAAACGGGCCGCTTCTGTGTCAGCCTTTCTATTCCCCGAACACCCCTTTTCGTTTCCAGCACTGCCACCTGATTTCATCCTTTTTCATGAATCCGACAATCGACTTGACCAGGGCGTTGTATTCGACAAAGATCGCGATGTAAAAGAGCATCCAGCCGACAAAAATGTATTTTACGTTCGGACCGAAATGTTTCCTGTTGCAGGGAGACGAGAGAATCAGGTAAAAAAGGAACGCGAGGATGGCCAGGCCGATTAAAAAACCGGAAAAATTGTGTGAAAGAATCAGGTGCATTATAAAAAGGCCGACGATATATACCTCGAGAAAAAGTTCCAGTTCCGAATAGACTGAAAATGGGAGGACCACGCATGTGAACAGTTTGTTGTGGCGTTTCTTCGTGCTGAAGAAGAGGTACCTGTATTTCCAGAAGGTATCGATTCTACCCCGTTTCCAACGCAGCCGTTGCTTGAGCAGACCCCCGAGGTCGGTCGCGCCTTCCGTGTAGACGACAGCGTCGGCGGCGAATTCGATCTTCATACCCGCGTCCTGAATCCGTATGGATAGATCGATGTCCTCGGTGATCGTGTCCGCCGAAAAATAGCCGAATTGTTCGAACACGCTCCGCCGGTAAGCGGCTGCCGCCCCGCCGACGATATAGATGGTATTGAGAAGGGAGTCGACTTTTTTCAGGTAGAAGGAGAAGAGGTATTCGAAGAACTGAACGATTCCGAGCAGCGTGTTCGTGTTTCCCACCATGATGTTTCCTGCAACGCACATTACCTTCGGGTCCCGGAAGCGTTTGACGAAGTTCGAAATTGCCGAGGGTTCGAGGATGCAATCGGCGTCGATCGTGATGATGATATCGCCGGAGGAGAGGGTGATCCCCCTGTTCAGGGCTTTTGCCTTTCCGCCGTTCGTCTTGTATTCGTAGACGATCGATTTCCCGCTTTCCCGAATACGCTTCACATTGCGTGCGATGAACTGCCTCACGAGTGAATCGGTATTGTCCGTCGAGCCGTCATTGATGACGATGATTTCGAGGTTCCGGTAATCGCTCTCAAGCGCGGATTGGATCGTCGGGATAATGCCGACTTCCTCGTTCCACGCCGGCAGGAGAAGCGATACCCTGGGCGTATAATTCTTCCGCTCCCGCGAAAGCCGCGCGTCCTTTATCGCCATAGCGACCGAATACCACGGGCCGAGGAAAATATAGACGAACAGCCGTAATATGAGGGGGGCGAGAAAAATGAAGAGGATTTTCCATATCGGGCCCACAAAATTCTCATCCTTCCCCGTCAGAAAAAAAGCGAGAAAGAGTATCGCCGCCGTTACCATATAAAACAGCGCAACAAGAAGGTTTTTTCTGTTAATGATGGTTTTCTTTTTTTGATTCATTCCGCACCGCCTTCGCAATAATATTACCCGCCAGATTCGATACGCCGATCAACACGATCAATATCGTAATAACGAGATAGAGAAGTTCATGATATTTCACATAAAAAAAGAACGCAGTACCCGCGAGAAGCGACCAGATAAGCATGGCGCCTGTGGTGGTGAGAAACCGACAATACCGGAAATTGGTTTTCCTTTTCGTTTGATGCTTGTTTTTATGTTCCATATCCGCCTTTTTTATTATGTTCTTTAAAAAAATACCGTTTATGTATATTGGAGTATACGCATCGGGGTGAAGGTTGGTTTCATAAAAGACGATTTTTATCTTTTTTTTGTCGTAAACCAGACATTTTGCACTTTTTTTTCGTGAAGGTATTGCTTTTTTTCCGATTCGGATGTATTATTGAGCATATTCGTATGAATAGACAGAAATAGTAATGAGTTTTGGTGAATAATTAATATATCTACCTTTATATATATACATCCATTAAAAGCTTAAAACATTTTCTGTAATCAACATCCTTTCCGGGTATACCGGTGAGGTCTATAATGGAGTTATTATATGAGATTTCAGGAACTCGGCCTCGAGGCCGAATTGATCAGTGCGGTCGCAGCACGGGGCTACAGCAGCCCGACAGCTATTCAGGAAAGGGCGATACCGGTCATCCTTAAAGGAAGCGACATTCTTGCCGGCGCCCAGACAGGGACCGGGAAAACGGCGGCCTTTACCCTGCCCATGCTTCAAATGTTAAACAGGGAATCTTCGGGGGGATTATGTCCCCGCGCCCTCATTCTTGCCCCCACACGGGAACTGGCTGCGCAGGTGGGAGAAAGCGTCCGCCACTATGGAAAAAATCTCCGGCTTCGTTCCGCGGTTGTCTTCGGCGGGGTCGGGATACATTCCCAGATAAGCCGCCTCAAGCGGGGTGTCGATATTCTGGTCGCGACTCCCGGAAGGCTTTTGGACCACCAGAATCGGGGAACCGTCAATCTTTCCCGCGTGGAAATTCTGGTGCTGGACGAGGCGGATCGGATGCTCGACATGGGATTCATTCACGATATCAGAAGGATATTACGGCTTTTGCCCGGCAGGCGTCAGACACTCTTTTTTTCAGCGACCTACACCGACAGCGTGAAGGAGCTTGCGGACCGTATTCTCGATAATCCGCAGTGTATCGAGATCACCCGGAACAAACCGGTCGATACCGTTATCCAGTCCGTCTATCCCGTGGATCATGTAAAAAAACGGGAACTGCTCACCCACCTCGTCAGGGAAGGGGAGTGGAAACAGGTACTGGTGTTCACCCGTACGAAATACGGTGCCGGCCGCCTGGCGGAGCAGCTGTCAAAAGACGGTATTACCGCCGAGGCAATACACGGCAATAAAAACCAGGCTGCACGGACCCGGGCGCTTTCCGCGTTTAAAGAGGGGAAGGTTAGAGTCCTCGTGGCAACCGATATCGCTTCGAGGGGTCTCGATATCGCCCATCTCCCGTATGTGGTCAATTACGATCTTCCCCATTTCCCCATGGATTACATCCACCGGATCGGACGGACCGGACGGGCAGGCGAAAACGGTGTCGCCCTTTCGCTAGTAAGTGCGGAAGAACAGAAGTACCTCTGGGGCATCCAGCGGTTGCTCGACTGTGACATCGAGGTGAAAATGATATCGGGTCTGACCCGTGATGGCGGAACGAACCGCGACCGGTCGCCGAGACAGCGAAACTTACTTAAAAAAAGGAGAAAGTCGGGACGGCGGTATGCCCGAACCTGGTAGGAAACGGATAAATCGGGTTCGGCCGCGGGCAGCGGCGGAGGGAAAGATGTGTTCTACGGCAGCCTGTAGTCGCGGCTGCACCGCATAAACGCCTTGATATTCTCGATCGGTGTTTCCTGGGGAAGATCGCACCCGGAACTCAGGACGAAGTTCGCAAACGGTCTCATCCGATCGAGCAGCGCAAGTACCTCTTTTTCGACGCCCGCGGGTGTTCCGTGCAGCAATGTACCGACCGGACTGATATTGCCGATAATGATCACGTCTTCCGGCACCCTTTTCGCCGCTTCGGCCAGATCGACACCGGTTTCATCGGCATCGAGACTCAGGGCGTTCACACTGCATTCGGCCATTTTTTCGATAAGGTGCATTGTATTCCCGCAGGTGTGATAAACGACCGCCACATCCGTATATTCGCAACTCAAGGTGATCGAGTGGACATAGTGGCCTGAAAACCTGGCGAATTGTTCCGGCCCGAGCATGACCGCACTCGGTTCCAGAACGCAGATCATCTGCGCTCCCGCCGAGACGAGGAGGCGGGTGTATTCCAATACCCGTTCCGTCGCGAACTGGCATACCTGTTCCAGCTCATCCGGATCTAAAATACTCGCCATGGCCGCGTCATCCGCGCCCATAAGCAGGGCGGCGAGCGTATACGGCCCGGTCACATACGCCCCCCGTATAATCGATTGGGGCAGGACGATACTCATCAGTTTGACGGTTTCCACGTAACCGGAAAGCCTTGTATCGAAAACGATCACCGGTTCCCTGAATCGTTTGAGATCGTCAAGGGAGAAATGGTCCCTGACCACCGTCGCCGATTCCTCTTTCGGGAACACCGTATAGCGTCCCAGCGCATTCGCCTCGACAGACAGATCCATGAGCGGGAAGACCGCGTCCGGGTGAAAAAGATCCGCCAGGGCCTTGATCGCCTTGAAGTGTTCGCCATAATTTTGCTGGGCGAGTTTTATCGTGCTGCCGGTAAGATTCAAACCGGGAAATCCCATCAGGGGGGCGACAAGACGGCGTTTTTCGTTATATGCGGCTTTTACTCTGTGTAGAAACAATTTTTCGGTCATAGCATTACTGCCGACAACATCCTTTTCGACGTGTAATCAATATATCAGATCAGATGATAAGAGAAGTAGTACTTCCTGTCAAGCTTTTCATCGTGGAAAGGAAATATATAACGTCGATCGTCCCGTCATTGTCGGCGATTCCTTGCCGGAAGTGTATCGTGAAACAAAACATCGGGTTTCCGGTAATTATTTGATATATTCTATAGAATATAATGACAAAAAAGGTTATTATTGAGACATTGGATATCGGGATATTGTTTGACGGCATTATTCCCGACACGGCGTATGTTTCAGGTGAGAACGGCCCGGGAAGAGGACGGCCGCCTGAACTTTCATCTCTCATGGCTCCGGTTTTTAACGGCACAGACGCGGGCTGGAGTATATGTCGTAGGGCTGCAACACAGAAGGGTGAGGAGCCGGTGATAACGGTTTTAGGAATCGACATAGGATCTGTTGCCGTATCAGTTGCCTTGATCGATGACAACAAAACAATACTCACAACATCATATTGTTTTCATCACGGATCGATAAAAGAAAAATTAACCGACATATTGTGCGGACTGAAAACCACTCCTCCTTCCGCCATCGCGGTAACGTCTTCTACACCCGATATTATAGCCAAAGCGGACCGATATGATACACAGCTTTCCGTCATTCGGGGGGTCAGGCATCTTTATCCCGATACCGGAAGTATTCTGTTTGTCGGCGGTCAGAATTACGGCCTTATCACCTTTAATGAACGGGGTGAATATAAAAGCTACCGGGCCAATTCCTCATGTGCGGCCGGAACGGGCAGTTTTCTGGATCAGCAGGCAAAACGGCTCAATATCGGAAGCAGCAGCGAATTAAGCGGGATTGCATTATCGAACCGCGGGAATGAACGGCCGGGGATTGCGACCAGGTGTGCGGTGTTTACAAAAACGGATCTTATTCACGCCCAGCAGCAGGGGTATTCCGTCGGCCAGATCTCGGACGGCCTTTGTGAAGGCCTGGCACGGAACATCATCGAAACCCTGATCCCGGATGAATCGAAAATCAGAACGCCGTTGATATTTGCAGGCGGGGTTTCAATGAACCGGGCGGTTGTCAAACACATCAGAAACCTGTTGTCCAGGGAACCTGTGGTCGGCGAATATTCGCAGGTATATGGAGCCATCGGGGCGGCGCTTCTCCTGCTTGAAGAGAAAAAACCGCCCGCCGGGGAATTACACGACATACTGTCGGTTATTCGAGAAACAGCCATTGAAAAGACGTATGCCTATAAACCGCTTCGGCTGTGTCTGTCCCGGTATCCGGAGTTCTCGAGCGAAGAGAGATATCTGTTTACTCCACGAAATCATGCCGTCGATGTCGAAGTCGATGTGTACGGGGGGTTTGAAAGCGATACCGATGTGTATCTGGGGATCGATATCGGTTCGACATCGACAAAAGCCGTGCTGATCGACCGGCAAAACAATGTCCTTGCCGGTTTTTATACCCGGACTGCGGGCCGGCCGATCAGGGCAACGCAGACAATATTGGAAGCGATTGACGATATCATGCAAAAAAAGAAGATTTCGATAACTTTTCAGGGAGTCGGTACGACCGGATCGGGCAGGAAATTTATCGGAACAATCATCAATGCGGATCTTGTTATCGATGAAATCACCACCCATGCACGGGCCGCATACGAACTCGATCCCGAGGTTGACACGATTATCGAAATAGGCGGCCAGGATTCGAAGTTCACCACGTTGAACAACGGTATGGTCACGTTTTCGGTCATGAACAATGTGTGTGCGGCTGGGACCGGCAGTTTTATCGAGGAACAGGCGGAAAAACTCGGTTGCCCCCTTACAGAATATTCCCGGCGGGCCATGAATACCCCGTCACCCCTTGCAAGCGACCGGTGTACGGTTTTTATGGAGCGGGATATCAATCATTATCTCGTTTCAGGGTATTCGGTCGATGAAGTACTCGCTTCCGTCCTTCATTCGGTAAGAGAAAATTACCTCACCAAAGTCTCTGTTGAAGCGCATATCGGAAAGAAAATATGCTTTCAGGGGGCAACGGCCAAAAACAAGGCGCTTGTTGCGGCATTCGAACAAAAACTGCAAAAACCCATTTTCGTCTCAAAATACTGCCATGTCACCGGGGCACTCGGATGCGCTTTGATTCTGGCTGAAAATAAAATAACAGGATCCAAATTCAGGGGAATCGGCCTTTATAAAGAAGAAATTCCATTTGAAACGGATGTCTGCGGATTATGTCTCAACAAATGTAAAATCAACAAGGTTATTGTACAGGGCGTAACCGTTGTCTTCGGTTTTTTATGCGGAAGGGACGCCGACACAAAACGATATGTCAACAATAAAAAGAATGTTTTCAATCTCGTGGATGAATACAGAAAGGTATTCTCGAAATCACACGCACCTATACAATACAGGTCGGTAAAAACAATCGGAATACCCCGTGCACTTTTTTTATCCGAAGAACTGACTATATGGGAACATTTCTTCAATACCCTCGGGATGAAGGTCGTTTCAAGCGAAACAGTAAAAGAACCGATAGCAATCGGCAAAAGAATTGCGGGAGGTGAGTTTTGCGCGCCTGTTTCGGCCTATTTCGGCCATGTGAAATATCTTTCCGAAAAAGCCGATTATATTTTCCTGCCGGTCTATCTCGAGAACAGGAACAAAGAGAAAGAGAAAATACGGCAGTATTGTTATTACTCCCAGTTCGCTTCCTCGCTTGCCGCATCGATAACCGGCCTTCGCCTTGAAGGCAGAATCATTATGCCGGTTATCGACACAAGGCACTTCAATACGGCAGCCGAATTATATAAAATTCTTAAACCTCTTATCAACTGCACCTATTGGTCCGTTTATTTTGCCTATCAGCGGGCTTTGGATTTCATGAACGAACGCAGAGAGCGATTGAAGAACATCTTTAAACGGGAGTTCGATAGAACAAGCGACATAAGTGTTTTATTCATCGGAAGGCCGTATACGATACTTGAAAAAAATATGAATAAGGGTATCCCGGATTTTTTTGAAAGCCTTGAAATTAAAACCTTTTACCAGGATATGCTTACATTTTCCAAAGAAGATACGGAGGAGATTGAGGATCTGTTAAAAGCCTTTCATTGGTATTATGCATCGAAAATACTCGAATCGGCAGTCATCGCGGCAAAAACAAAGGGGTTGTATCCGGTGTATATCACCTCATTCAAATGCGGCCCGGATTCCTTTGCCATTGAATATTTCAAACGGATTATGGACCGGTATCAAAAACCTTACCTCATTCTGCAGCTTGACGAACATGGTTCCGGCGTCGGATATGAAACCAGGATAGAGGCCGCGGTACGTTCCTTCAGAAACCACTTTGCACGGACGGATAAGGCGGTACAGCGGAATACCGGCCTCCCTGTTGTCCCTGTAATCGATAAACGAATAAAGGGAAAAACCCTTCTTTTCCCCTGCTGGGACCCCATTGCTTCCCGCCTCATCGAGGCGGTATTGATAAAGGAGGGAATCGATGCACGTATGGTCGAGCTTTCCGAACATGCAATTCAGCTGGGACCTCGTTCAAATACGGGTATGTGTATTCCCGTCAATATTATCATCCAGAGTTATCTCGACTATATGACGACACATCATCTCGATCCCCGGCAGACTGTTTTATGGATGTTCGATTCCGATCTCGCCTGTAATATAAAGCTTTATCCTTCCTTTATAAAAAGCATGTTTGAATCGTACGGTAAAGGTATGGAAAACGTCGCAGTGTATATCGGAGACATAATGTTTACAGACATATCAATCCAGGCGGCAATCGATGCGTATTTCGCCCAGATGCTCGGGGGAATGCTCAGGAAAATCGGATGTAAAATAAGGCCTTATGAAACAGAGAAGGGGATGACGGACACGATAATCGGGCAATCGCTTTCGATATTCTACAACATGTTTTTGGGAAACAGAAACAAGGAAGACGATGTCAGGAAGGTGGTCAATCTCTTTAAAGGGATCGATATTTCACCGGCTAAAAGGCCGAAAGTGGCTGTCTTCGGAGATATCTATGTGAGGGACAACGATGTGATGAACCAGGATCTCATCCATTGTATCGAGAATTACGGGGGAGAAGTCATTACCATGCCCTTCAGTGACATCCTCAAGCTGGTGGCAAATCCCTTCATCGAACGGTCGATGAGAACGGGAACCTTTTTCGATGCCTTTGCCGCAAAGGCCATGGTCACGATTATCGATTCGCTTGAAAAAACATTCTTCAAGCTGTTTAACGAAATCCTCGAGGAGCAGCCGTTCGATTGGAACATCAATTATCGGGAAGCCCTCGATTATTTCAATGTGAAAATCGAACAAACCGGCGAATCGGCCGACAACCTGATCAATATCTACGCATTACATCGCCGTTACCCCGATATAGCACTCTTCGTCCAGACAAATCCCGCATTCTGTTGCGCGGGTCTTGTCACCGAAGCGATGAGGGACCGGATCGAATCCCTCACCGGGGTCCCGGTCGCCACGCTTACCTATGACGGGACCCGGAAAAATATCAACCAGGCCCTGATTCCCTATATCTCATACGCGGGTGAAAACGTCCGGTGATACATCCTGTTTGCTTCAAAGCAGGGAATTGCCCTCCCCGACAACAGGTAACGAAGCGCAGGTATTGAGGTTTTTCTTTATAAAAACCGTCATAGATGAACCCGCCGGTTACGATAGTCCCTTTATCATCGCTTTCCCGTCTGGACGTTCCAGAGGTTCGCATACAATCCCCCCCGCCCGAGCAGCTCTTCGTGGGTTCCCGCTTCCGTGATGCTCCCGTCACCGATAACATAAATCCTGTTGGCGTTTCTGATTGTCGAAAGCCGGTGGGCGATGATGATCGTGGTCCTCCCCCTGATGATTTTTTCAAGCGAACGCTGGATCGCCGCTTCCGTCTCGTTGTCGACGCTCGATGTCGCCTCGTCAAGCACAAGGATGGGCGGGTTTTTCAGGACCGCCCGCGCGATCGCGATCCGCTGCCGCTGGCCCCCGCTCAATTTCTGGCCCCGTTCGCCGACCAGGGTGTCGTAGGCATCGGGAAGGTTTGCGATAAACTCATGGATTTCCGCGATCCTTGCCGCCTCAATGACCGCTTCCATCGGCGTTTCCGGCCGCGCATAGGCGATGTTTTCGAAAATAGTGCCGTCGATGATAAAGGTGTCCTGCTTGACCAGGCCGATCGCCCGCCTGAGGTCCCCGATATCGAGATCGGCAATGTCGATGCCGTCCAGGGCGATCTTTCCCTCGTCGGGGTCGTAAAAGCGAAGCAGGAGTTTCACGATCGTGCTTTTTCCGGCGCCCGTGATGCCGACAAAGGCGATGTTCCGGCCCGGCCGGACTTCAACCGTGAAATCGGAAAAAATAGGTTCCCTGTTTTTATATGAAAAACCGACATGATGAAAATGGATGCCGCCTTTCACATCGTCCGTTTCGAGCCGGCGGGTCCCGCCTCGTATGCCGCTTTCACGAACGAGCAGCGACTGAATTCTCGAAGCGGACGCCATTGAGCGCTGGAAAAGATCGAGGGTATCCCCCAGCCTTGTAAGCGGCCAGAGCAGCCGTTGGGTAAGAAAGACCATGGCGCTGTATGCGGCGATCTCGAGGTTCCCCGAAAGGGTCCGGAGACCCCCGAAGACGAGCATGAGGAAAAAACCGATCACGATGATCATACGGATGAGGGGAACGAATCCGGCGCTGAAAGCGATTGCATGTCTGTTCGACTTCATGTATTCCTTTGAGATCGCTACCACGCGTTCGCTTTCATACGATTCGGCTACATAGCTTTTAATCGTCGCCATACCGGTCAGGTTGTTCGAGAGAATGCCGTTCAGGATGCCGACTTTTTCCCGCACATCGCGGTATTTGGGTTTGAGAAAATTCTGGTAGTTGATCGAAAAGAATATAAGAAAAGGAACCGGCAGCATCGCCATCCATGCGATCTGGGGGGAGAGAAAGAAAAAGGCTGATGATATAACCGTCACGGTGACGGTGACCTGGATAATGTCATTGATCCCGCTGTTGAGGAAACGCTCGAGCTGGTTGATATCGTTGTTCAGGATCGCCATAATGCCGCCCGTCTTGTTGTCTTCGAAAAAGGCCATTTCGAGGGTCTGGATGTGATCGTAGGTCTCTTTTCTCAACGCGTGCTGGATATGCTGGGCGAGGTTCTGCCAGGTGATTTTGTAGAGGTATTCGAATATCGACTCCATGATCCAGATGACGAGGGTGGCAACCCCTAAAATGATGAACTGGGTGACCGCGTCACGAATCCCCATGGCACCCAGAAACGATCCGCTTCTCCGCACCGCGATGTCCACGGCCGCCCCGATCAGAAAAGGCGGGGCAAGATCGAAGAGTTTGTTCAAAACCGAAAAAAGAGAAGCGAGAAGGACCTTCCCACGAGAGGCAATGATATGTTTTTTAAGCGGGCCCGTTTTTGTTCCGTTTGTATCTTTCATCCGGTTCCCCGTTCACCTCTTCGATAAATGCGTCGACGTCCGCCGTTTTTATGAAAAAAAATCCTTTGAATGTCCTGCTTTTCAGTACAATACCGCCCTTTTTCTCTATTTCCGACTGCATGTCAGGAAGTGCGTTGCCCGGAATGAACCTGCACGTGCTAAAAAGGATGAACCGTTTGCCGTTCATGTTGCGGGCGTTCGAGAAAAAATGCCTGAATACGGGGGCGTATTGGGCGCCATGGACCGGCGTTCCAAGCATGACCACATCGTATGGCGAGAGGTCCTCGAACTTTCTGTTGTATTCGAAATGGGTGAGAATTCCTTTTCGTATAGCCTCGAGGTCGGACAAATATACCCTGAAGGATTCGGTGTACCGGTATTCCCCGATATCGGCCTCCGTGTTGGTGATATGGGCCTTTATCCTTTCGGCGACGCGCCTCGTTCTTCCGCTCAGAGAAAAATATACGATAAGTGTTTTCATACGGTATACAATACCTGAACTCGTTACGTATGGGCAAGGGATTTCGGAAAAAATATGATCCGGAGTGCTTTTGGGATATATCAACGGGATGGTGATGGTATCGGTTTCGGGGCGAATACCTCCCGGCCGGTTGGCCCGGGAGGAATTGACGATATTCACACAGCCCGTTCGTATATATTCCTCCGGGGTGAAGGGGGGCGCGGCTGGTCCCATGTATACGTTTGTCCTGCGTAAGTGCAACGCCTGCGTTTTCAGCCATACGGCGTATTTCCCGGTAACCGTTCCCCCGTACGAGCGTTATACCTTTGATGTGATATTGACGCCGTTTTTTGAAGGGGATTACGGTGCGGTCCTCTCGTTCGTCAAGGGCGATCCGGCTTCTCCTGCAATCGATATTTCGATTCCCGGCAGTTCGCGGTACGGCTTTGCATTCATCTTATCGTCATTCAGAACGGCCTGTCCGCGAGATATTTGTATTGCTGGTACCGCTGCTTCGCGTCCGTGCGGGCCTGGTTGAGTAATTTTTCGGCCCGTTCCGGCTCGATTTGCTTCAGCGACCTGAATCTGATTTCGTTGTACATATAGTCGGCGACATCGACCGAGGGTTCCCTGGAATCGAGTGAGAGCGGGTTCTTGCCTTCCGCCGCGCGCCTGGGGTCGTACCGGAAAAGCGTCCACATTCCCGAATCGACCGCGAGTTTCTGTTCGTTCATTCCCTTTGTCATGTTGATCCCGTGCGCGATACAGTGGCTGTATGCGATAATCAGTGACGGCCCGTCGTAGTTTTCCGCTTCGTTAAAGGCCTTGATCGTCTGCATTTTGTTGGCGCCCATGGCGACACGGGCGACGTACACGTAGCCGTAACTCATCGCCATCATACCGAGGTCTTTTTTCGATATCGGTTTCCCGCTTGCCGCGAACCTCGCGATCGCGCCCACCGGCGTCGCCTTGGACATCTGCCCGCCCGTGTTCGAATAGACCTCGGTGTCGAGGCAGAGGATGTTCACGTTCCGCCCGGAGGCGATGACGTGATCGAGGCCGCCGTAACCGATATCGTACGCCCAGCCGTCGCCGCCCAGAACCCAGACGGAGCGCCGGATCAGATAATCGGCGACGGAAAGGAGTTCCTTCGCCCCGCCGGAGGTTGAATTTTTAAGTTCTTCCTTGAGTTTGCCCACATTCGTCCGTTGGGTTTCAATTTCTTCCTGGCTTTCCTGTTTGTTGTTCAAAATGGCGGTCAGGAGGTCTTTTGACGGTCCCCCGGCCCGGATGGCCTGTTCGACCAGTTCGAGGGCATACTGATTCAATTTATCGCTCGAAAGCCGCATGCCGAATCCGAACTCGGCCGCGTCCTCGAACAGGGAGTTCGACCAGGAAGGCCCCCTCCCGTCCCGGCGTTTGGTATAGGGGGTGGTGGGGAGATTGCCGCCATAGATGGAGGAACACCCCGTCGCGTTGGCGATGATCGCCCTGTCGCCGAAAAGCTGCGAAAGCAGCTTCACGTACGGCGTTTCACCGCAGCCCGCGCACGCGCCGGAAAACTCGAATAGCGGCGGAATGAGCTGCGAGCCCTTGACCGTGTTACGCTTGATCGTGAGGGGATCGGTGTCCGGGAGCGAGAGGAAGTAATTCCAGTTTTTCGATTCCTCTTCACGCAGCGGCGGCTGGGGCTTGAGGTTGATCGCTTTTTCCTCCGTCTTGTTTCCCTCTGCGTCCTTTTTGTGTGCGGGACACGAGAAGACGCAGGCGCCGCAGCCGGTACAGTCTTCAGGGGAGACCTGTATGGTAAAGCGTTTCCCCGCGTACTCTTTTCCTTTTGCCTCGGTATGTTTGAATGTGGAAGGCGGATTCTTGAGCGCCCCCTCATCGTATATTTTCAGTCTGATGACTCCGTGGGGACAGACCAGCGAACATTCACCGCACTGGATGCAGACATCGGGCTCCCAGACCGGGATCTCTTCCGCGATATTCCGCTTTTCGTATTGGGTGGTACCCGAAGGGTATGTCCCGTCATCAGGAAGTTTTGAAACCGGAATTTCGGTTCCCTTCTGGGAAATGATCATGCCGGTGACTTCCTTTACGAAATCAGGGGCATCTTCGGGAACCGGTGATTGTATGCGAAGGGAGCTGGTTACCTTCTCCGGATAATCGACCCTGACGATATTGTCTTTTGCCGATTCGATCGCCATCATGTTTTTCGTCACAATGTCCGAACCCTTGTGGCCGTAGGTGTTCTCGACGGCCTTCTTGATGAGTTTCAATGCCTCGTCTTCCGGGAGGACGCCGGAGATGAGAAAGAAAGCGGTCTGCATGATCGTATTGATCCTTCCGCCGAGACCGATCTTGTCGGCGAGATCCATGGCATTGATGATGTAGAATCTGAGTTTCTTCCCGACAATATGCTTCTGGACTTCAGCGGGGATATTGTCCCATATCTCGTCTTTCGAATAGTGGGTATTGAGAAGGAAGGTCCCGCCGGGAACGATATGCTTGAGCATATCGTATTTTTCGAGGAAGCTGAATTTGTGACAAGCAAGGAAATTCGACTTTTGTATGAGATACGTGCTCTTAATCTGTTTTTTCCCGAACCTGAGGTGGGAAATCGTGATCGCGCCGGCCTTTTTCGAGTCGTAGACAAAATAGCCCTGGGCATAGTTGTCAGTGGCCTTTCCGATGATCTTGATCGAGTTTTTGTTCGCGCCGACCGTTCCGTCCGAACCGAGGCCGTAAAACATCGCCCGGTGAACGCCCTCGGCTTCCGTGGAGAAGTCATTATCCCATTCGAGGCTGGTGTTTGTCACATCGTCATGGATACCGATGGTAAAATGATTTTTCGGCGTCGATGATTTCAGATTGTCAAGGACCGCCTTTGCCATGCCCGGATTGAATTCGTTCGAACCGAGGCCGTATCGTCCGCCGACAACGACAGGATAATCCTGTCTGGAAAGCTGTCCGCCCGCCATCGCCTCACCGATCGCGGTCCTGACGTCTTCATACATGGGTTCACCGAGTGATCCGGGTTCCTTTGTCCTGTCCAAAACGGCAATCGCCTTCACGCTTTTCGGTAAAGCGGCGATAAAATGCCCGATACTGAACGGACGGTAGAGTCTCACCTTGATGAGACCGACCTTTTCTCCTTTTCCGGCAAGATATTCGACGGTCTCTTCCATCGTTTCCGCGCCGCTTCCCATAAGAATGGCAATTCTTTCGGCATCCGGTGCACCGACATAATCGAACAGTCCGTATTCCCGTCCGACGACCTCGGCGAATTTTTTCATGACGCCTTCGACGATCGCGGGTGTCGCCAGGTAATATTTGTTCACTGTTTCCCGCGCGGCAAAAAAGACATCGGGATTCTGCGATGTTCCCTTGATCGAAGGCCGCTCCGGATTCAAACCCAGCATCCTGTGCCGGTGGACGAGTTCATCGGGAATCATCGATTTCATATCGTCGAGAGTGAGTTCCTCGACCTTCTGGATTTCGGAAGATGTCCTGAATCCGTCGAAAAAATGAAGGAAAGGAACCCGTGCTTCAAGGGTCGCGGCCTGTGCGATGAGGGCCATGTCCATGGCTTCCTGGACGCTGTTGGAGGCGATGAGGCCGAATCCCGTGGATCTGGCCGCCATGACATCGGTATGGTCACCGAAAATGGAGAGTGCCTGGCAGGCGACCGAACGCGCGGAAATATGAAAGACCGTCGATGTCAACTCACCCGCTATCTTGAACATGTTCGGGAGCATGAGAAGGAGGCCCTGGGAAGCGGTAAAGGTGGTGGTAAGGGCCCCGGTGGTAAGGGCGCCATGGACCGCGCCCGAAGCCCCTCCTTCGGATTGCAGTTCCGCCACAATCGGGACGGTACCCCAGATATTCTTTCTGCCTTCCGCCGAATACATATCCGCCATCTCCCCCATGGATGACGAGGGGGTAATCGGGTAAATGGCAATCACTTCATTTGTTGCGTGCGCGACATAGGCAACAGCAGAATTACCGTCAATTGTAACATTTTTTCTACTCATGATATTTCCTCTTATTATTGTAAAATTTGATGTGAATAGACACTTTTAAATAAATATACAGGAAACGCCGGATAATGACAAGCTGTCCCGGAGAATATATATCTATCGGTTTTCAATTATCGCTTTTTTTTGAAAATACTTCTTTTATATCTTTTACTTGATATTTTTTTATTATGTAATACACTTATGAATAGTATTGTTGTTAACAATAAATAAGGAGGGGAAACATGTATCTTTATCTCGTTCAGCACGCGCAGGCAAAGGGTAAAGAAGAAGATCCCCAGCGGGGATTGACTTACGAAGGAAGAAAGGCGATCGAAAAAACATCCCACCACTTCGCGAATCTGCCGTCGGACATCGGTGAGATCATTCATAGTACCAAACTGAGGGCGAAGGAGACGGCGGAAATCCTCGCGCACGCACTCGGAATAGGCGAACGGATTTCGGAAAAGGAAGGGCTGGAGCCGCTCCAGCCGGTTCTCCCGATGAAAACGGAGATCGACAACAAGGGCGGTAATATTGTTCTTGTCGGCCATCTCCCCTATCTCGACAGATTATCGTCGCTTCTTCTCTGCGGGAACGAGAATGAACATATCATTTCGTTCAGGAATGCGGGTATTGTCTGTATGAGACGGGAAGACGGACACTGGTCCCTGGAATGGATTCTTCAGCCGGACATCATCTGAAAACAGCATCAATCTCCTTGCGGAACGGCTTCGATACGGGTATACTTGTAGCGGAAAAGGAGAGGCGCCTATGTACTGGCAAAAGGACCTGGAATGCATAGACCGGGATCATCTTAAAAAACTCCAGAAAGACCGATTCGCTTCGACAATGGCGAATGCTTCACGTTCGCCTTATTATAAACGGCTGTTCAGCGAAAATGATATCGGCGGCACGCTCCCCCTGGATTTGATTGCCGATATCCCCTTTACGTCAAAACAGGATCTCCGGAACCATTTCCCCTACGGTTTTCTTGCCGTCGATCTTGAGGAAACGGTACGGCTTCATTCATCGTCAGGAACAACGGGAAATCCGACGGTCGTGTTTCATACCTCGGAGGACATCGAAGCGTGGGCCTCACTTATGGCACGGAGTATTTATATGACCGGGGCCAGAAATACGGATGTGTTTCAGAATATGATGGGCTACGGGCTGTTTACCGGGGGACTCGGGCTTCACTATGGAGCGGAAAAACTCGGTATGCTCGTGATTCCGATAGGACCGGGAAACAGCAAGCGGCAGTTGTGGTTCATGCAGCAGTTCAAAACAACGGTCGTCCATATCCTTCCCAGCTACGCATTACGGCTCCATAACGTGATGGAGGAGTCGGGAATCGATCCCCGAAAGGACACCTGCCTGCGGATCGCTTTTATCGGCGCGGAACCGCATACGGAAGCGATCAGGAAAAAAATCGAGGAACTTCTTGGGGTCGACGCCTATAATTCCTACGGGCTTTCCGAAATGTGCGGACCGGGTGTCGCATTCGAATGCGTATGCAAGGATGGACTCCACCTCTGGGAAGACGAGTTTTACATGGAAGTCATCGATCCGGTCACGGGAAACGTCCTTCCCGACGGCGAGGAGGGAGAACTCGTGTTGACGACACTCAAAAGGAAGGCCCAGCCCCTGCTTCGCTACAGAACGAGGGATCTGACAAGGATCATACCCGGTGAGTGCAAATGCGGGAGAACTCACCGCCGGATCGAACGGATCAAGGGACGCAGCGACGATATGCTGATTATCAATGGGGTGAACCTTTTCCCCATGCAGATCGAAAAGGTGATCATGGGCATACCGGAGGCGGGAAATAATTACATCATCGAGGTGCATAAAAAGAACTATATGGATAAAATCACCGTCAAGGTGGAGATTAACGAGAATTATTTCAACGGAACACTCGCCGAACTGGCGCATCTTGAAAAAAAGATCGAAGAGGAGTTGAAAGCGGAGCTGCTCGTCACGCCGGTCGTCAAACTGGTCGAGGCATCGAGCCTTCCGATTCATGAAGGTAAGGCCAAACGGGTGTATGATTTGAGGGAAATGGAGCAAGGAGGAGGATAATGGCCGAACATATTTCTGTTTTTGTCGAAAACAAACCCGGAAAAATCATGGCGATTACAAAGGTGATCGCGGACAATCACATCAACCTTCTGGGAATCGCGATCTCAAGCAGCGGGGAGTTCGGCATCGTCAAGCTGCTGCCGGATGATATCGGTAAGGCGTACGAGGTGTTGAAGCAGAACAATTATACGGTGCATAAAAGGAATGTCGTGATTGTCATAGTCGATGATAAACCGGGCAGCCTTCATCAAGTCCTTTTAATCCTTTCGAACGCGAACATCAATGTCGAAGACTGTTACGGTTTCGTTCTCGCTGGCGGACGGCGCGCCGCGATTGTCCTGGAAACGGATGAGTCCCGGGAAGCGGAGAAGGTACTCGCGGATCATCACATCAGACTCGTTTCAAACGAGGATATGCATATTCTGTAACAACACCCTTCATCCGCCCTTGACTTTTCCCCTATTTTTCTTCTATTATAGAGGCCTGTATTGCCGTGCGGGCTTTCATTTTATACAGCGCAACGGGCATTATCCGGGCAATATTAATTTGGAATGAGAAAGGGCATATCCTTGTGGCGGAAAAAAAGCTTTTATCCGGTAACGAGGCCATCGCGCGGGGGGCATTCGAGGCGGGTGTAACCGTCGGTACCGGGTATCCAGGCACCCCTTCAACGGAAATCCTCGAAAGTCTCACGACATATCCCGGCATTTATACTGAATGGTCGGTCAATGAAAAGGTCGCCTTTGAGGTCGCCATGGGCGCGGCCTTATCCGGTGCCCGATGTCTTTTAACCATGAAACATGTGGGATTGAATGTCGCGGCGGATCCGCTTTTTACCGCCTCATATACGGGAATAAAGGGCGGGCTCGTATTGGCCAACGCGGATGATCCGGCTATGCATTCATCCCAGAACGAGCAGGACAACAGACACTACGCCTATGCGGCGAAAGTGCCCATGCTCGAACCGTCGGATTGCCAGGAGGCGAAGGATTTTACCGTCTTCGCTTATAATCTGAGTGAAACATACGATACGCCGGTCATCCTTCGCACCGTAACGCGGCTTTCCCATTCCCTCGGGGTAGTGGAAATCGAAGAAAGCCCTTCACGGGAGAGGGAGATCGAGGGGTTCAGGCGTAACCTTAAAAAGTATGTCATGATTCCCGGTCACGCGCGGGCCCGCCATGTGGTTGTGGAAGAACGGATGAAGCGGCTCGAAAAGGACGTGAACGGATTTTCCATCAATAAAATGGAGATTGCCGATTCGAATATCGGCTTCATTACCTCGGGTATCGTCGATACCTATGTCAGGGAAGTTTTCCCTGATGCGTCGGTCCTCAAACTCGGGTGCGTCAATCCGCTTCCCGGGGAAATGATCAGGGAGTTTTTCGGTCGCGTCAAAAAGGTGTCCGTCGTCGAGGAACTCGATCCCTTTATCGAACTTCGCATCAGGGCGATGGGGCTTCAGGTCGAAGGCAAGAAATATTACCCTGTCACCGGAGAGCTTACTCCGGATCTGGTACGCAAACCGTTTCAGGGAGAAGCGGCATTAACGGTCAAGACGGCAAAAAAGGGACTCGAGAACAGGATATCCCTTCCGCCGCGGCCGCCGTCCCTCTGCCCGGGTTGTCCACACCGGGAATTCTTCAAGATCGCCCGAAAACTCGGCCTTATCGTCACCGGCGATATCGGCTGTTACACCCTCGGGGTTCTCCCTCCGTATAACGCTATGGATACCTGTGTGGAAATGGGCGGGAGTATCGGCCATGCCCAGGGGATAGAGATCGCGGGCGGAAAACCCGAAGGAACGGGCGTGGTCGCGGTGATCGGTGATTCGACCTTCGCGCATTCGGGCATCACGGGACTGCTCAATGCCGCTTATAACGGCCGCCGCTCCCTCATCGTCGTACTCGACAACTCGACCACGGCCATGACCGGCATGCAGCCCAACCCCCTTTCCGGGCAGCGGATAAACGGTGAGGAAACAGTGAGGCTCGATTATATAAAACTCGCTCTGGCGTTCGGCATGAACGAGGAAAATGTGCGGATCGTCGATGCGTACCGGCCGAAAGAGATCGAAGAGGCCCTGACTTCGCTGCTTGAAAGTAAAAGGTTGTCGCTCCTTGTTGTTCAGGGATTATGCATAATCCTGAAAAAAAGAAGAAGGAAGGCGGGGTGATGCCATGGGCAACATCTTCAATATTCTGATGGTCGGTGTCGGCGGCCAGGGGATCATCATGGCTTCGGATATCGTTTCCCTTACCGCCATGTACGGGGGAAGGGACGTCAAAAAAAGCGAAATACACGGGATGAGCCAGCGCGGCGGTTCCGTGTTCAGCCATATCAGGATAGGGGAGAAGGTCCATTCACCCCTGATCGCAGCGGGAGAAGCGGATATCCTCTTTTCGCTCGAAGAAATGGAAACACTCAGGTGGATTGGCTACGCGAATGAAAAGAGTATCATTATCTGTATGAAAACCCGCATTAATCCGGCGATGGTGGAAGAATACCCTGCCGGTATCGAAGAGGAGATCAAACGGGCAAGCCCGAAGGCGTGTTTCATCGATCCGGAGCCGCTGAGAAAGGAAATCGGTAACGCGAAATTCCTCAATGTCGCCCTCATCGGGTTGCTTTCGGGATTTGTCGATTTTAATGAAGACTGCTGGGAAAAGGCGATCCGGGAAAAGGTACCCGAAGATACCTTTGAAGGAAACTGGAACGCTTTTCATACGGGAAAAAAATTATACAGGGAGGCGTTTGAATGATCTGGAATCAGGAATTTGAAACCATGGAGCGCACAAAGCTTGCCGGGATTCAGGGCAGGCGGCTTCAGGAACTTGTTGCCAGGGTTTATGAAAAAGTGCCCTTTTACAGAAAAAAGATGGATGAGGCGGGTGTGAGGCCCGCGGATATCAATAGCATCGATGATATCGTCAAGCTGCCGTTCACGACAAAGCCCGATATGCGGGACGTGTATCCCTACGGCCTTTTGGCGGTGCCCGAAGAAGACCTCGTCGAAGTGCACACGTCCTCGGGAACGACGGGTAAACCGGTGGTCGACGCGTATACGGCGGCCGATATCGAGTTGTGGAAAGAGGTAATGGCGCGGACGCTCGCCATGGGGGACACGACGAAAAAAGATACGGTCCAGAACGCCTACGGCTACGGGCTTTTCACCGGCGGCCTCGGCGTCCATTACGGCGCCCGGAAGATCGGGGCCAATATCATTCCCATTTCCGGAGGGAATACGGCGAGACAACTCGATGTCATGGTGGATTTCAAGTCGACCGTTTACACGAGTACCCCGTCGTATTCGCTTTACCTCGCGGAAGAGGGAAGGAAACGGGGAATCGACTTTAAAAAACTGCCACTCCGCGTGGGGCTTCTCGGCGCCGAACCATGGAGTGACGCGATGAGGAAGGATATCGAAGAGAAACTGAGTATCACCGCACTCGATATTTACGGCCTGACGGAAATTATCGGACCCGGCGTCTCTTCCGAGTGCGAATACAAGGACGGACTCCATATCTGCGAGGATGTCTTTTATCCCGAAATCATCAATCCGGTGACGGGTGAGGCCCTTCCCGACGGGGAAAAAGGTGAGCTTGTCATCACCACCCTCACCAAGGAAGGAACGCCGGTCATCCGCTTCAGGACGCGGGACATCACCTACCTCATACGGGAACAGTGCGCATGCGGACGGACCGCGGTCAGAATGCACCGGTCGCTCGGCCGCACGGACGATATGCTTATCATCCGCGGGGTGAACGTTTTCCCGTCGCAGATCGAGGAAGTACTCGTGAAGATCGAGGGGGTGGAGCCCCACTACCAGATTGTCGTCGACCGGGAAAAGGGAAAACTCGACAGTATCGAGGTCCGGGTCGAAATGAACGAACGGATTTTCTCGGATGAAATAAAGAACCTCGAAAAGGCGGAGAAGGCCATTGAAGAAGAGCTTTATTCCGCTTTGAATATTCACGCGAAAGTAAAACTCGTGGAATCAAACAGCATCGAACGGTCCATGGGCAAGGCGAAGCGGGTGATCGACAGGAGGCAATTATAAACAGCCGCCCCATCTTATGGCAATCTCTTTTGTCCCCCCGAATAAGAATTCGGGAGCGAGGGACAACATTATTTTGACAGGAGGTAAATACGATGGACATTAAGCAGATATCGGTATTTTTGGAAAACAAGAAAGGAAGACTCGCCGATGTGACCGAAACGCTTTCGGAGAACGGTATCAATATACGGGCGCTGTTTCTTGCCGATACCACCGATTTCGGCGTCCTCAGGATGATCGTCACGGATCCGGATAAAGCCCTGGGCGTACTCAAGAAACATAATTTTGTCGCGCAGGAGACCGATGTGATCGCCTGCGAGGTGGAGGACAAACCCGGCGGGTTGAACAAAATACTCCAGCTTTTAAACGCGAATGATATCAATATCGAATATATGTACGCTTTTGTCGAGAAAAAAGTGGACAACGCGGTCGTCGTATTCAAAATCGATGAGAACAGGAAGGCCGTCGATGTACTTCGCGGGAACAATATCGGCCTTGTCACCCGCGATGTGCTTCAGAGTCTGTAAAAAACCTTGACAAAGACGTCCAAGTATACTATCAATAGAAGGATTATTCTGCTTACAGGTAATAAAAAAGGAGGAAAAGGTATGAAATCCAGATGGACATTGTGCGCATGTATTGTCATACTGGCCGTTTTAACCGCGATATTATTGAGCGGTTGCGCGGACCAGACCAGAAAGCAACCCATAAAAGTAGGCGCCATTCTGGCCGTCACCGGCCCCGCTTCGTTTCTCGGCGCCCCTGAAGAAAAAACACTCACGATGCTCGCCGAGCAGATCAATAACGCCGGGGGGGTCGACGGGCGGAAAATAGAGTTGATCGTCAAGGATTCGCAGGCGAACCCGGAAAATGCGATTTCGTTCGCGAAACAGCTTATCGAAGAAGACAAGGTCACGGCGATCATCGGACCGACAACAAGCGGCGAAAGTATGGCGATCAAGGACCTTTGCCAGGAGAACTCGACCATTCTGCTTTCCTGCGCAGCGGCGGAGACGATCGTCGAACCGGTCGCTTCCTATGTTTTCAAAACACCGCAGAAAGACAGTTATGCGGCGATCAAGATATATCAGACCATGAACGATCTCGGTATCAAGAAGATCGGTGTCGTCGTCAGTAACGCCGGTTTCGGCCTCGGCGGCAAGGCGCAACTCGAAAAATACGCGCCGGAACACGGAATCGAGATAGCGATCACGGAGGTCTATGATAAAGGGGAAAAGGATTTGACCGCCGTGCTGACAAAGGTAAAAGACAAAGGCGTCGAGGCGGTCGTCAACTGGTCGATCGTCCCGGCGCAATCGATTATACCCAAAAACATGAAGCAGCTGGGAATGAATATTCCGCTTTTCCAGAGTCACGGGTTCGGAAACATCGAATACGTGAAGGCAGCGGGCGAGGCGGCGGAGGGAATCATATTCCCGTGCGGCAGGCTGCTGGTCGCGGACGTTCTCCCGTCGGATCATCCGCAGAAGGCCGTACTGACAAAATACAAAAACGACTATGAAAGCAGATTCAAGGAAGATGCGAGCACATTCGGCGGGCACGCCTACGATTCGTTCATGATCCTGATGGAAGCGATAAAAAAGGCCGGGGCGGACGATGTTGAAAAGATACGCTCCGCGATCGAAAACATGAAAGGATTTATCGGAACCGGGGGTATTTTCAATCTTTCTCCGTCCGATCATAACGGTCTTGCGCTTGATTCGTTTGAAATGCTGACAGTGGAAAACGGCAAGTTTGTCCTTTATAATTAATAAACGTGCTTTTCTTTTGCTATTGCATATAAAAATCGGGGAGTACTGACGCTTGTACGCAGGTCGTACTCCCTTTTTTTTCCGTTTCAGGGTTATCGAAACCGCCGGAGTCGTTGAACATCCGGCATTTTTAACGCGGGATACCAGGAACCGAAGGGTGATATGAGTTTCGAAATTTTTCTTCAGTACTGTTTCTCGGGAATCACGCTGGGCAGTATTTATGCCGTGGTTGCGATCGGTTTCAATATCATCTATAACACAACCGGTATCATTAATTTCGCGCAGGGAGAGTTTGTCGTTCTCGGCGCGCTTTGTGCGATTACGTTCTCCCGGCTGCTTATCCCCGTCCTTCCGTTCGCCCTCGCAATGTCGATCGCTGTGATACTGGCCGTCGTAATAACGACGTTCATCGGCGGGCTTATCGAAATCGTTTTTATCAAATGGATCAATAACCCGACCGTCCTGCGGCTCGTCATTATCACCATCGGACTGTCATTCCTGCTTCGCGAAACCTCTCTTCATGTCTGGGATGAAAAGGTGAGGGCGCTAAAGTATTTTACCGGAACCGAGGTTTCGTCGATTTCACTTTTAGGCGCCCATTTTTCACCGCAGGTGCTCTGGGTTCTCGGCGTCACCGCCGTTATCGTGATCGGGCTGGGACTGTTTTTCAGATTGACGCTCACGGGCAGGGCGATGAGGGCATGTGCGGCTTCGAGTAACGCCGCCCGGCTGTGCGGAATAAATATCAAGATGATGGTGACGATTTCTTTCATGATCAGCGCCGCAATCGGGGCGCTCGCGGGCTGCGTCACCTCGCCCATTACGCAGACGCAATACAACATGGGTTCTTCGCTGGCGATCAAGGGGTTTGTCGTTGCGATCCTCGGCGGGCTCGGCAACAGCTTTGCCGCCGTGGGCGCCGGACTCATTCTTGGCCTGCTCGAATCATTCAGCATCGTCCTGCTGCCGAACGCCTACCGCGACGTCGTCGCCATTATCATCCTTTTAGGTATTCTCTTTTTCAAGCCGAGCGGTTTGTTCGCGAAAAAGGAAGAAAGCGCGCTCAAGGAATTCTGACATGGATATGAAACGATACAGGCCGATAGGGATTCTGCTGATTTTTGTGATTTGCGTTCAGCTTGTTTTCACGTTAAGCGGGACGGAGTATTTTCTCACTCAGATTATCATGGCCGCATACTATTGCCTGGTCATCCTGGGACTCTGCCTGCTCATGGGCTATACCGGACAAATTTCTTTAGGCCACGCGGGTTTTTTCGCCATCGGCGGCTATACGCAGGCGGTGCTGACGACGATCAATCTTTCATCATTCGCGGATTCGGGATTCGTCCGTTTTCTTGAGTCGGCGGGAATACTCTTCCGGCGAACAGATCTTTACGGTGAGGAAATTCTTTCATTCTCGCCGTGGATCGCCATAATCGCCGCCATCGTTATTACCATCGGCATTGCCTTTCTCATCGGCATCCCCGTTCTGCGGTTGAAAGGGCATTACCTGGCCATGGCGACCCTCGGATTCGGCATGATCATCTACACGATCGTGATCGGCACCCGTTTTCTGGGCGAAGCGGACGGGATCACGAAGGTTCCACCTTTTCAACTGCTTCCGGGTATTGTGGTGTGCGGAAAAATGGCCCACCGGGTGGCGAATTACTATGTTGCATGGTTTCTGGTGATTGTCGGCATGATTGTCGCGCTCAATCTGGTTCATTCGAGGGTGGGCCGGGCTCTCAGGGCGATTCACGGAAGCGAAGAGGCCGCAAATGCCATGGGGATACATTCATCGAAATACAAACTGTATATATTCGTGCTGAGCGCGGTGTTTGCTTCCGTCGGCGGGATTTTTCTCACCCACTACAACGGGAGTATCGGGCCGTCGGAGACGTCCGTCATAAAGTCCGTCAGGTATGTGGCGATCGTCGCCGTGGGGGGGATGGATAACCTCTGGGGCTGCCTTTTCATGGGAATCCTTTTGAATTTTCTCTCCCTGCGCGGGGTATTCGGGTCCTTTGATGAGGTTTTTTTCGGACTCAGCCTTATCGTCATCATGCTTTTCGCGCCGCACGGTATTTTACGGATAGCAAAGGTTCAGGAGCTGATTGCGGCACTCAGGGAATTACCGGCGTATATAAAAGAAAGAATCGGTAAAAAGAAGAAACATGAACGGCATACTGCTTGAAACAATCAATATCGACAAATATTTCGGCGGCCTTCACGCGGTTAATAATGTGAGTTTCACCGTTCCGCCCGGGATCATTATGGCGGTCATCGGTCCGAACGGCGCGGGGAAAACCACCCTTTTCAACCTGATTTCAGGAAGCCTGAAACCGAACTCGGGTGAGGTAAAATTCAGAGACCGGACCATTACCGGCCTGAAAGAATACAAAATCGCGGAGGCCGGTATTTCACGTACCTTTCAGACGACAAAGTTGTTTCACCATATGACGATCCTCGAGAACGTCATGGTCGGAAGGCACACAAAAACCCGTTCAGAGATTCTTTCGTGTATCCTGAGCCTTCCACGGACTCATAAAGAGGAGAAGGCGATGAGGAAGCGGGCGCTCGAGATCCTCGAATCGCTTAAGCTTGCCGGATACGCGGATGAAGAGGCGTCGAATCTTCCTTTCGGAAAACAGCGAATCGCGGAGATCGCGCGGGCACTCGCGACCGAACCGGCCCTGCTCCTCCTCGACGAGCCCGCCGCGGGACTCAACATGTACGAAACGGAGGAACTGGCCCGCCTCATTCTGAAGATCAAGGAGTGGGGGATCACCGTTCTTCTGGTCGAACATGACATATCGCTGGTAATGAATATTTCGGACGCCGTCGTGGTGCTGGACAGGGGAAAGAAACTCGCCGAGGGCTCACCCGGTGAAATTCAAAAAAATCCCGACGTCATCAACGTCTATCTGGGTGAAGACGATGCTTAAGATAAGGAATTGCGAAGCGGGTTACGGGAAACTCCGGGTTCTCAAGGGGGTTTCGCTTCACGTCTCACCCGGAGAGATCGTAACGATCATCGGCGCGAACGGGGCGGGCAAAACGACACTCCTGAACACGATCGCCGGCATCATCAAACCGGCTTCCGGCAGTATTTCGTTCAACGGGAAGGATATCGAACAAAGCGCGGCGGAGAAGATCGTCGCTTTAGGATGTTCACTCGTGCCCGAACGGAGGCAGGTGTTCAACACGCTTTCCGTAAAGGAAAATCTCATTCTCGGCGCGTACCTCAGAATGCGGAAAGGTAAAAAAAAGGAAGTGGAAAGCGATCTCGAGCGGATGTTCGTTCTCTTTCCGGTTTTGGGAGAGCGTGAAACCCAGCTTGCGGGAACGCTTTCCGGGGGCGAACAGCAGATGCTCGCCATCGCGCGGGCGCTCATGGCGAGGCCGCACCTCCTTATGATGGACGAACCGTCGCTCGGTATCGCCCCGATTATCGTAAAAAGTATTTTCAGGACGATTACCGGACTCAGGGAACAGGGGATGACCGTTTTGCTTATAGAACAGAACGCGAAAGCCGCCCTGGGTGTCGCGGACAGGGGATACGTTTTGGAAACGGGGCAGGTCTTCCTCGAAGGGACCGCGGAGGAATTACTCTTAAACCGGGACGTACAGCGCGCCTATCTCGGAAAGGATTATCAGAGGATTAATGAATAACCTTGTTTTCCTCACCGCCGTCTTTCATGGGGAGGGAAATGAGGAAAATAAAGAGACGAGGAGTCAATATGATCTATAGTGAAAAAACAGAAACACTTTCACGGGAGGATCTCGAACAACTCCAGATTGAACGGCTTCAATCGACACTCAACCGGGTCTACCGAAATGTCGCTTTTTATAAACACATCTTCGACGCCAATCATGTCGATATCGGGAAAATCAAGAGTCTCGACCATTTGCGCGGTCTTCCCTTTACAACGCGGGAGGACCTGAACGACAGTTACCCCTACGACATGTTCGCCGTTCCCTTACGGGACATCGTCCGTATCCACTCGACGTCCGGGACCACGGGGAGACCGATCGTCGTCGGTTATACGAAAAACGATCTCCGTACCTGGACGGAGTGCACCGCACGCCTTCTTGCGGCCGCGGGGGTGACCGAACACGATGTCGTGCAGATCGCCTTCCATTACGACCTCTTTACCGGTGGGTTCGGTTTTCATCAGGGCGCCCAGCTTATCGGCGCTTCCGTCATTCCCGCCTCGACCAGCCCGATCGAACGGCAGATCATCATCATGAAGGATTTCAAAACGACCGTCCTTCTCTGCACGCCGGGATTCGCGCTTCATATAGCCGATACGCTCGCAGAGAAAAATATACATCCGGAAAGCCTTTATCTGAAGACCGGAATATGCGGCGCCGAACCCTGGAGCGACCGGATGCGCAGCCGTATCGAAGAGGGGCTTCACATCACCTCGTTCGACACCTACGGACTGACGGAGATTATCGGGCCGGGTGTCGCGGGCGAGTGTGAAAAACGCGACGGGCTTCATATCAACGAAGACCATTTTATCGCGGAAGTGATCAATACCAAAACACTGGAGCCCGTGGCCGAGGGCGAAGAAGGAGAACTCGTCTTTACCACGATCACGAAAGAAGGATTCCCCCTCATCCGCTACAGGACGGGGGATATCGCCTCGATTTCAAGAAGCCCGGTATGCGGATGCGGCAGGACCACGGTGCGTATGTCGAGGATAACCGGCAGAACGGACGATATGATCTTTTTCGAGGGGCTGAAACTCTTTCCTTCGCAGATCGAAGAAATACTGGTCGAAGTCGAAGGGGCGGTTCCCCATTTCAGGATCGTGCTGGACCGGGAAGGAACGGCGGATACCATGGAAATCCAGGTGGAAATTTCGGAGACGGTCACGATGATCGACAAGCTGAAAGACCTCGAAAAATTACGGAACGATATTATGAAGCGAATCGAGGGCGCCCTCGGTATTCTTCCCAAGGTCACCCTCGTCGAACCGCGCAGCATACGGAAGCGACCGGAGGAGAAAATAAAGCGGCTAATCGATAACCGCGGGTTATAAGACGATAACCGCAGGTTATAATGGCGTGTTTCTATCATTCTCTCTTCGAAAACAGAAAAAGCCGCGCCGCGTAACTAATGAGTTCCTGTTGCATAATTGTTTAAACGATAAAAATAGATTATCTTGAGAATTTATTCGATGTTGTATGTGGGAATTGTATCTCTCACAAGGGATCCGGCGAAAGAAACATTACATTCTTTCTCTGTGTCCCCTGCGACTCTGTGAGAAATTTTCTTGATTCGATTTTTTTTAGGGAAGAGAATCAACCCGGATTCATCACGAACAGCAGCAATGGTAAAGATACGCAGGTTATTTATTCGAAAGAAATCAAGACCGGCTGTTCCGGCATCAAAAGCCGCCTGAGCATTTCATGACCGTGATTTTACCCTGCTGCATGCCGTCGCTGTATGCGGCATAGACCGCCCCATCATCCGCGGCACAGCGGAGATAGCCGATCGCGGAATCAGAAAAAGCGGGGCTTCCCACCGTCACCCAGTCATTGTTTTCGAATTTCACCACCGTCGCTTTGTAAAGGCGGCGTTCGTCGCTGAAAGCGATGTAGGGGACCGTTTCCCTGACGGAGATGGACACGAAATTGGCGAGTCCGGGTGAAAACGGTTCGCCGCCCACCACTTCCCACGCATCGTTTTTATAGATTATACATATTCCCTTGCCCGAGTTTTCCGTGTCCTGAAACGCGAGGTAGGCGGTACCGTCTTTTACGGTAAAAGCGGTATAGAGGGCGGGATGTTCGGTCATTCCCCTGCCGCCGCAATATTCCCAGGATGTTCCGTTATATTTCATGACCGATGCCCTGTTTCCTGCAAGGTAGTCGATGAACGACACATAGGGGACACCGTTATCGACGGCGAGTGAAATTTCGTAGACAAGGCCGCCGGAAAATTGTTTTCGGCCTAAACGCGACCATGAGCCGTCATTCCAGGCGAATACGGTAACGCCGACCGAGTTGTCCGAGCTGTCCCTGAACGCGACGTAGATGACGCCCCGGTCGACGGCGATCACGGGAATTTCGGCGGGACCTGCCGAAATTCCCCTTTCTCCGACGACCTGCCATTTATCGGCGTCGCATGAAGCAACGGACAACCTGTTTTCCCTTGCGGTATCCTGAAACGCGATGTAGGGGATGCCCTCGGAGACATACAAGGAAGGATTTTCCGTTGCCGCGGTGATGCCGCCGGTGTCTCCAATGCGGTGCCATACACCGTTTTTGAACCGCATGGCACTGAAATTGCTGCCGGGGCCGCTGTCATTGAATGTGACATACGGAATACCGTTTTCGACATCAAGTGATATCGAATCGGCCGTTCCGCTGCTGAATCCCGTTTTACCGACCGCTTCCCAGCAGATCCTCTCTTCGCCGGGTTCCGACCTCCCTGCGGCATTGTTCTTTTGTTTTCCGTCACCGTCCCCGCAGGCGGCAAGAATCGTGAAGACGGCCGCTGTTATTCCCATAAAGATGATTGTCGTTTTTTTCATCGTCGTTCCCCTTTCATGACCGGGTACCGGTAGTTTTATACCACAGGCGGGTGAAAAAGTCCAGTAGCCTGTCCGTATGGTCCGATTAGGGGCGGTCGGGGGGGGTGAGGAGTCTGCCGGTCCCGGTGTTTTGATGCAAGTATTTGGAAAATGCTATTTCTATATCGTCTCTCTTCTTACCCCCTTGTCCGGCGCGGCGGCGGAATTTCATCCGGCTTTATCGTGGGTGAGGGTTCGGGTATGTCGTCGGGCTTTATCGTGGGTGAGGGTTCGGGTATGTCGTACGGCAGCGGGGACGGAGAGGAGGGTTCCGGCGTCTGTGCCGGGCGCGGTGTCTGTGTCGGGGTCGGTAGTGCTGTTTTTACTGGTTCGGTCGGCGGACCCGAAGGTTCGGGGGTCGTCGCCGGTACCGGCGTTTCAAAGGGAACCGCGGTCGCGACCGGTGTCGCCTCCGGAGCGGATGAGGGGGCGGGAGAAGCGGCAGGTTCCGGGGTTTGTTCCGGGGCCGGAACGGGGGTGATTTCCGCGGTTTGTTCCGGGGTCGGAACAGGGGTCGCCCCCGGTGTGGGGCCGGGGGTTGTCTCAGGTGAATCTTCCGGGACGGGCTTCGGCTGTGGTGTCGTTTCCGTGACGTCTGCCGGAAGCGGCGTCGCTTCCGGCCGCGTTTCATCGGTCTCTTCATCCATGGTGATCATTTCGAGGGTCATGCTTTTTTCCTCGATAAGCCGGACGGTCCGCTTCTGGGGAAGGACGCGGAACACGATTTCCTGTTTCCGGCCGGGAACGAAGTCGAAGGTGAAACTCTGTTCTTCGATATAATAGTAATCGGGAAGACGGGGAATAATGAGATGCAGGGTCCACCTGCCCGGGATGATCTCCTCGAACGAAAAGTTTCCTTCCCTGTCCGTTACCCGCCGTTTGACGAGATTGCCGTCACTCAACTGAAGGATAGCGTGCTGCATGCCCCCGGCCTCCGTGTATTCGGGTGAAGCGGACGCTTCGTCCGTCTCCTTCAACCCCTTTTGCTTGAAGCCGTACAGCAGCACCCTGCCGGAAATACTTCCCCCTTCGGTGATGTAGATAGTGAGTGAGGTGTCTTTTCCCTTCTCGACAATGGCTTCGATCGGGACCTGTTCGGTCGGGATGAGGTTGGTTCCGAGCCGGAGAAGATTGCAGTCGAGGTAATAGGTGCCTTCCGAAAGCGGCGCGAAGGAGAACGTCCCCGACGCATCGGTGATAACGGCCTTTTTCCCCAGCCTGACGATGATGTCTTTCAGGGGTTTTCCCGTTCTGCTGTCGATGAAGATCCCCTTCACCCGTCCCGCGTCTTTCTTTCGCCCGACCGGTATTTCAAAGGGAATGCTGTAGAGAAGCGAGAGGGTGAAATTGTAATCGAAGGTATCCATGCCGTCGAATATCTGGTAGGAGGTATCGACGGACATGCGGTGCGAGTTTTCAAAGGCGGCGACGAAGCCCCCGTTGAGGATAAGACCGATATATGAAAGGCCGGTTTCGGTAAAGCCGTAGTTGTTGTTCGCCTTGAGCGAGATGACGGCGTCCCCGAGGGTGTAGCCCCCGCTTGCGCTGACGCCGAACGTGTGCAAATCGGGATAGAGGGAGTCGAGTTTTCCTTCATAGAAAAGCGAGCCCCAGAATGAAAGATTTCGGGTGATCCTGTAATTTACATTGGTGATGTATTTGTGGGAAAAGCGTTCCGAGTCGAGGACCGTATCGACGCGATAACCGAGTTCGACCGTGCTGTACCATCTGAGGGTGTCGAAAAAGGGGTGCGAGTAGGTGAAGGAGAGAATGTTTTCCAGTCTGTCGAAGTCGGGGTCGGACATGAGATCGACCCTGTTGTTGAGGATCCATGACGTGTTGAGCGAGGGGCCTTTGGGCGCGAAGTAATAGGTCCCCCCGATCTGGAATGACTGCGAGAGGGGGGCGGTCACGAGGGACGGGTCCTCGAGAAGGTTCCGCTGATCGAGTCGGTAAAGACCTTTCAGGTAAAGGCTGTTCCCGAGCAGCCTGAACGACATGGCTCCCGAAATCATGTACATGTCCCGGTAGTAGCCGGGAAAATGCGGATCGGCATAGAGGCCGGTGACGCTGTAGGTCCACCACCTGAAATCCCCGCTCGAGGTCAGCTGAAACGCTGGGGCCAAAGCCCCGCCGGCCTCGCTTCCCCCGGCCGCGTCGAGTGTCATGTTCACGGACGGGAGGGGATTCCATTCCTGGTACGCCCCGAAAAGAAAGTCGTCGTCCAACCTGCCCAGGAGGTTGAGGTCGACACTGTAGACGGGGAACGATTCCGGCCCGCTGCCGAAAAGCCGGTACCCGGCGTATCCCCCGATATAATGGTCGGTCCCCGAGTCCGCGGAAGGGCTTGCGTGGTAGTATGAACCGATGCGGAACGGCCCGATATTCCCCTTTGCATGCACCCCGCGTCCGTACCGGGAATATTCGAGGAGGGGACTCAGTGAATAGGTGTGGTCGCCGATGAGAAAATCGTAATAGTCTGTCCGGTACCTGACGGTGTAGCTGTCCTGGGGATGAAAGACGATATTGTTGTACGAATCGATCTTTTTCTGCAATTCGACCGAAAGCCGGTGGCTGCCGTCTTCATCGAGATACCCGTTGCCCGAAAGCTTTACCTGCGAGCTTCCGTCCAGGGTTTCGTGATAATGGCCGGTTCCGGTCACATCGAGCCTGAAGGGGTAGGTGAAGAGGATGTCGTCTCCCCCGCTTTTTCTGGGGATGACATCCACGGTGATGCGTTCGGTGACCGGCGTGAAGGCGGCTTCGGATCCGCCCCCGGCCCCATCGGGGGGGGTGACGATGATTTCAAAGGCGTGTTCCGTATATGGAAGTTTTTTATCCGGGGAAAAGGTGATGTCGAGGGGTATTGCTTCCCATTCCGGGACGGTGAGGACATTGCCGTCGATTGCCGGCGATATCGTGTAGGGTATCGGGGCCCTGCTCCGTATCCGGATGTTGATATCCGCACTCACATTGCCGTCATTGGTGAGAAGGGCTTGCGTCCGGTAGGGTTCGCCGGCGATCGCGTATTCGGGGCTTTCGATGATTTTAAGACCGATGATCGTTTCCGGAAGGACGTCGACGGTCACCATGGTCCCCATGTAAAAGGTGGGATCCGCCTCGTCCCATACCGTGTAGGAGACCGCGTAACGGCCCGCCCTGACCCTTCCCGGAATGTAGAGGGGAACGAGGCGGAGGGAGGTCTCTCCCGGTTCGAGGGAGAAGGGGCGGTCCGGGATGACGATCCGCCACCCATCGGGGATGTCGGGTTTGGACCGGACCGTCCTCGGCGAATCACCCGTGTTTGTCACGAGATAGGTGAGGGTGATCTTGTTGGCCGGTGTGACCGCGATCGGGGTTTTCCCCGTGTAGGCGAGAATACCGGTATTTTCTTCTTCCGCCTGAGAGGGGAAGGGAAAAAAGAGAAGCAGTAAAAAAAAAAGCAGCCCCGCAGCCGGCCGGGGACGGTCATTTGCCATCATCCACCTATCGTCTCTCTCCGCTTCAGCTTGTTTTTATCGAAATATAATAATAAATTGCAATTCATTTCTTTTTGGCAGGTATATATAAATTTATACATACAATGGTAAAAAGTCAAATTAATCCGCCGTTTTCGATAATCGGGAACGCCCGGTTTCCTGTTCGCGGGGCACATTCCACTCTATAAAGTGTATGCATGGCGGGTTACATTGCAATAATCGCAAGGATTTTTGATGTAACCGGGCGGTAAAATTTGAATTTTTCATCCCTAATGATTATATTTATAGTGGCACGTGAGGATTGAAGTCGAATTACATCAAGTACGACCACAAAAGCAGAGAGAGAAGCCACGAACGGCGTTGGATTGTTCCGTGTGGACGAAGGAGGAATTATGCGGAGACTATCAATTCTTGTTTTAATAATGTCACTTGTCGCGACCCTGAGTTTCGGCGCAGACAACGATGCCCATGACGTGACCATGATCGTCGCTGAAGTGTTCGAAGTAGTGCTTTCCGATGGATCGGACGTTACGCTGACCATCAACGCGGCGACGCCCGGTGAGCAGGTAACCGATGCGACACCGGATTCGAGCCAGGACCTGCACTACACGTCGCTTGTCGATTCGGGAACGTATCACAAGATCACGGCCGCTGCCACTTCCGGGGGAAATTTTGCCCCGGCCGGGACCGAACTCACCGTCGTTGCCGTCATACAGGCGGGCGGTGCGGGCAGCAAGGGATCGGAGGAGGCGGAGTTGACCCTCGCGGACGACTCGACCCTCTACAGCGGGGACCTGATCACGGACATCGGAAGCTGTTATACGGGGATTCTGACGACAAATGGCGCGGAATTGACGTATTCGTTGAATGTGGAGGATGCCGCTTCACTGGTGACGGATGCCGGAAAGACCGTAACAGTAACCTATACCATGGTCGATCAATAAATCGCGTGCCGATTTCCATAAAAAGGGGACATTTTTGTCCCCTTTTTATAATAAAACTGAATAGCCGGAAGAGTGACCGGCGGGAAGTCATGCATAGACGGCGGATTCGATTGACACTTTTCATCATTCTCTTCTTTTTGGGAGAGCTTTTAATCTGCGAGGCGAAAACGAACATCAAGCTGGGCAATACCGCGACCTGGACCGTCACCATCGACACGGTCACCGCGGGAACCGACGTGACGGACTCTTATTACACCACCGACACGCAATACTATTTTTCAATGATCAATCCCAAAAACAACTACAGGATCGACATGGAACGAACGACGGGTTCCTGGAACGCCAACCTCAGTATCTGTGTGATGAGGACCACGGACGGTTCGGGTTCGGGTACTATTTCAGGGGGAACAAGTTATATCGAGATAACCGATTCCGTTGCGACCTTTTTTACGGGAAGCGATGCCCGTAATGATGTCTATATCAAATACAGGATAGACGGGGTGACCGTGCCCGACCTGGCCGCGACCACCTATACCTCGACAATCACCTATACGGGTGTCGACAATTAATGCAAGACGGGAGGAACAATGAAACAGACGATCACAGCGTTCAGCCGGGCAAAGCGGCTGCGATTCATGGTCTTTTTTGTCATGGTATTTCTTACCGTCGTACCGGAACTTTACGGTAACATCATCATCGACGGGGGACTTACCCATGAAAAGGAAACCCCGGCGGGCATCTCGTACAAGGGGATGATCGAGGTCCTCAACAAGGGCGACAAACCGCAGGAGATAAAGATTTATAAAACCGATTACGAGTTTTTCGCAGACGGCAAGGTCAATTACGGCGAGGCGGGAAAACTCTCCCGTTCGAATGCCTCATGGATTACCGTCAGCCCCCAGCGGGTGACGATCCCCCCGAATCAGACAATACCGGTCTACTATACGGTCAATGTTCCCGACGACGCCACCCTGAACGGGACGTACTGGTCGATCGTCATGGTGGAACCGATTTCCGAAAGTTCGCCGGAATCGAGCGCGGCCGGGGACGCAATCGTCAGCTTCGGGGTACAGCAGATATTACGTTACGGGATTCAGCTCGTCACCCATATACAGGGAACGGGGGAAAAGAACATATCGTTTCTCAATCCCAGGTTCGTCAAAAAGGAGAGTGAAAAGGTCCTCCAGGTCGATATCGAAAATACGGGCACCCTCTGGGTAAAACCGGATGTCTGGGTCGAGTTGTACGACTCGAAGGGGGTGTTCGTCGGCAAGTTTACCGCGACCAAAAAGCGGATATATCCGGGGTTGTCCGGAAGGTACACGATATATTTTACCGATATGCCTTCGGAAACGTACAAGGCGCTCGTGATCGCCGACTGCGGGGATGACGATATTTTCGGGATGAACCTCAACCTGGTAATAAAGTAACCGGTTCTTTTACCGGCTTTTCTTTATCCTGTATGAATTATTTGAAGAATCTGACGATAGATATACTATAATGACAATAATAAAGGAAGTATCGTAATGAAGAGAATGACGGCTGCAGGAATCCTTCTTCTGCTTTCAATCGTCCGGCTTTCAGCGGAAACGAATCTTATCAAAAACGGGGGATTCGAGATCGAACGGGCGGGGTATGTAGCGCAATGGACGTTCGAGGCCTACCAACACACCGACGATGCGGTCCGGTTTTATACGAGTGAAGAGGTAACCTACGAGGGGAAGCGGTCGATGGCGATCGCGAACCTCCTTCCGAACGATTCCAAAGTGATCCAGTGGCTGGATGTGGAACCGGATACCCTTTACCGGCTGTCCTGCTGGGTCAATGTGAAAGACGTGGGGGGGGAGGGCCGCGCCGGGGCGAACATCACGGTGCTGGGAGTCAAGGAAACCTCGGAGACCGTTTTTGAAACGAACGGCGGCTGGCAGTACCTCCAGGTATACGGAAAGACAGCGGAAGGGCAGCGGGAGCTTGCCGTGGCCGCGCGGTTGGGATTTTACGGCCACCTCGTGACGGGGCTCGCTTATTTCGACGATATGCAGTTTGAAAAGGTGAAAGATTTTCCCGGCGGGCGGACGATCAATTTCTATTCGGAAACGGATACCTTTGAACCGGATGAGGCCGGAAAAAAGAAAACGGAGGGGGGCTTCCTGGCGGCGTCGGGTCTGTTTTTTATCATCCTCATTCTGGTGGGGTGTGCGATAATCAGTTTTTACTTCATCTATAAAAAATTCATCCTGCCTCGTATCGATACGGCGGTGGAAGAGTTTCCCGAAGAGTTCATGCAAAAAGGGTCGCTTCCGAAGGTCGACAACAGGGCGTCTTCAAGAAAACAGCTTCACATTCCCGTTCTCGTCAAAATCAGGCTTCCCAGCGGCGCCTACAAGGAACTCGAGTTCGCGAGCCACGATATTTCCGTGGGGGGAATGCTGATCATGATTGACGATATCTCGCTGTTTTCGATCGGCGACGAGATAGAACTCGCAGTCAAGTACGGTGAAAAGGTGTACGAGGTGGGCAGCGCGAGTGTCGTCCGCCTGGAGAAGAAATACAACGCGAAAGGGATCGTGATCAATACCGGGATCGGTGTGCGGTTCACCTCGACGAATTCGAAACATCGCTACCGGATCAAACGGATCGCCGGTTGAGTGTCATCCGGATGTGATGCCGCATTCTTTTTCCAAAACGGGTTTCAGCGTATCGAGAATCTCTTCGAGTTCTTCAATTGCCGCTTTTATTTCCCCCGCGTTTTCCGTGAATGAAAGTCGTTCGATTTTCTCGGCACATTCTTTGCACGATTCCGCGCCGATAGATGCGGACGCACCGGCAAAGGAATGAGAAACATAGGAGATATGTCCGTAATCGAGCCGTGCGAGCGCGTCTGTTAATTCCTTCAGTTTTAAGGGAATCTCGGAAAGATACGCCGCATACAATTCACGAAGGAAACCGATATCCCCCTTGATCCTTCTCAGGTTTCCTTCCCTGTCCAAAAGCATATGACGTGACCTCTCTTTCATGGTTTTTGCGGCACCCTTGCATCGAGTGTATGCTGATCCGGTTAGAAAAAGCCCGATGAAGCGGGTACGGCTTGATCACGATTTTACGTCAATCGAGAGTTTCTGAACCATGACGATAACCCGCTTCGAGAGGGAATAAAACAACTGTTTTATCCATTTTGGATTGGTAAAAAAAATTTCCTTGAAATTCTGCCGCGAAAATACGAGGGCTTCGACTTCACCGTCGGCTATCACGGTGGCGGAGGTGAGAGACTTGTCGAAGAAACTCATTTCCCCGAGAAGCTCGCCTTTCCCGACTTTCGCGAGTACCTTGTATTTCCTTCCCATCTTTTTGGCGATATAGACTTCTCCCCTCAGTATCCAGAAAAGCTGATCGAGAATCTCCCCTTCCTTGATGAGAATCTGTTTGTCGGCGAAGATCTTTCTGAAGCGGGGATATTTTGAAAGGTTGGACCCTGCGGCATCCTTGAGATTCAATTCCGGAATATCGTCTTCCTTGTTGTTTTCCATATTTCCGGTCCGGCGCTTGATTTCTTCCAGTTTTTCACCGTATTCCGAATTCAGAATACGGATAAGCCTGGAAAGATTTCTGATACAGGTAATGGCAAGCCTGTGTGAGTTTTCCGTGGCCTGGTAAAAATGGGGCGTTTCCCACCGGTATAATTTGGTGACTTCCATAGCGGAGGCGTCGGCAATCCGGGGAATTTTACAAATGGCTTCTTCCATGCCGAACAGATTGTTGGGTTGAAGATAATATTTGAAATGAATACCGCTCGGAAGATTGTATTCGATCTTGACGAGACCCGCCATGATATAATAAACGGGTTTCAAGAGTTTTTTTTCTCCCCGGGTGAATATCTTTTCCTTGGATTCAAATGTGACAATTTCGCCGAGTTCAAGTCCCGTTAAATTCTCTTTCATAATACTCTACAGGTAGTATAGTGTTTTTTATCGGTTAATGTAAAGAGATAATACCACTTTGCCCTGATAAAAATACATACGGAAATTGAATGAATAATCTCCCACAAATCATGAGATTTTTGATATTTTTCCGGCACATTTTTTTAAAAATATATAAAAATGATTGGAAAAAAAAATTCCCCTGAACTACAATACATAACAAATCTCGCGTCAAACGTGAAAACCCTGGGAGGGGAACGACATGAAAAGAAAACAATATGGTACGGTTTTACTGGTCGAAGACAATCCCGACCATCTCGAACTTACGCTCGATGCTTTCAAAGAGGCGGGGTGCGGTTGTACGATAAAAGTGGCGGAAAACGGCACGACCGCATGCGATTACCTGTGGCGCAAGAATCAGTATCATAATCCGCACACCTCGCCGAGACCGGAGGTGATTTTTCTCGATACGCGCCTGCGCGGTCTCGACGGTTTCGAGCTTGTTCGAAGGCTCCATGAAGACCGTGACCTGAACACCATTCCGGTTATCCTTTTGAGTACATCCGGCATGCCGGTCGAAATCGAGAAAATCAGGGAATGCGGGGCAGAGGACTTTATCGTGAAACCGCTTGAGGCTGAAACCGTCACCAAAAAAATGAGGAACCTCGGACTGTACTAGACCGGAAGCTTCCGGTGTTCTCTTTACAGCAGGGAATTGTTCAGTGCGGATTCGTTTTCAGGAAACACGATGCGGAAAACCGATTTTGATTGTATCATTGCCGGCGCCGGATGTGCCGGCGCCACCCTCGCCAAAAAGTGCGCGGAAGCGGGCCTTTCGGTCTGCATGCTCGAAAGAAAAGCGGATCGCGATACCGGTTATCCGTGGGAAGTTGCGATCGAAATACCGGTATTCGGACGTATCGGACTGAAACTGCCGGACGATTCGCTGCGCGAAGAAAGCCCCGACGTCAGCAGGTATTACTCAGGCGATATCAAAAACCATATCGAAGTCCCCTCGAGTCAGGATGACGGGATTTTTTTCAGACACAGGAACATTAATCAGTATCTACTGGATTTCGCGCGCGGTGCCGGTGTTTCATTGCGGGACCGTCATATGGTAAATGGCGCCCTGATAGAGGAAAACGCAATCGTCGGAATTCGGGGAACCAGAAAGGCGCTTGTCGGAAGAAAGGATTTTTCACTCAAAGCCCGTCTTTTGGTCGACGCGACCGGCATTGTCGCGATTCTGAGACGGCAGACGCCGGATTCATTCATGATCAAGCGCAAATTGAGGAAACAGGATTACGCCATGGCCTGGCAGGAGGTTCGCGAAGTAAACGGGGGACAGTGTTCGGAACTCGAAAAGCACCTCGATATCCGTCCGGGGATGCTTTACACGAAAATAGGGAAATATCATGCCTACGAGGTTATCCATCTCAGGAAAAACAAGACCGCGAGCCTCGTCTTCGGCACTTCGATCGACTCCTCGGGTGAAAACGCGAAAGCGCTCTGTGAACGTTTTATCGCGGAACATCCGTATTTCGGCAGAAGGGTATACGGCGGGGGACAATTCATTCCTTTGAGGCGGGCGATCGACAACATGGCCGGCAACGGCTTTCTCTGCATCGGGGATGCCGCCTGCCAGGTAATCCCCACCATGGGAAGCGGGGTGGCCGCCTCCATGCACGCCGCGGATGTCGCGGCCCGTGTCATTACGGAGGCTTTTAACAGGGAGGACGTCTCGCTTCCGGAACTCTGGGACTATAACGCCAAATATCACGGAAAGCGCGGGGCCCTGCTCGCAAGCTACGATATCATCAGGCGCTTTCTTCAATCACTCTCGTTCGAAGAGATCGACGAGATATTCAAGGCCGGACTGCTCAAGAACGAGGATTTCGTCAATACCTTCTCATCGAAAACCATCGAACTCGACCTTCCCCAGATTCTCGAAGACCTCGGGAAATTGTTCGGCCATTTCAACCTCTTTGCCGTGGGCATGCGGTTTTTTCAGGCCCTGAACGATTCAAAAAAGGCGATGAATATCTACAAGCGCTACCCGGAAATATATAATAAGGAAGCTTTTTCACGATGGGTGGATGAAACCAACCGGCTTTTCTCCCATTACCGCACCTTTAGAAAGGGAGAGAAAGAGGAGTTTTATTAGTGAAACATCGTCACGTACCGGTGAGTGTGTAGGTAATGGTGGCGGAGGAGGTGTCGGCGGGGATCGAGAGATTGACCCCCCCGAGACGGTATTGTATGGAGATTCCCAGTTTATTGTTGCGGCCGGTAAAGAACACCGCGGGAGAGGTCGTGATTATCTGATAGGTCGTGCCGCCGCTTACCTCGGATGAACTGTCCGTTCTTCTCGCTTCGATGACCAGATCCGTGTACCAGCTCGTATCTGTTCTATCCACGGTAACCTGCCAGTTTTTGTTGTTCATGCCCGTAATCAGTATGGATGTTTGATTCGAAGCGCTTTCATAGGTATCCGTTACATCGCTTCCCGCGCCGCCGGTCAGGTCGGATTCGTCCACCGTCTCCTGCCAGTCCCCGAAGGCCATGATGCCGCTCGAAAAGACGGTTCCTGCAAGAATAACCATGAACAACGCAACAATAAGGAATTGTTTCATATGATACTCCGCTTACCTGCTTAAATATACTATAAAAGTATAAAAATTTCAAATTCAGATGTTCTTAAAAGAAATGTTGATTTTTCGGGTGTGATAAACTATATTATCAACAGGGGATGGACGATCTCCGACAGTGTTTTTCTGATGCACCGATAATAAGGATACTGCCATGAGGGTTCTGAAAGGGTTTTTCATCATAGCGGCGCTCTTTGTCTGCGGTGTGTTGTCTCTTTTCGCGCCGGAAGACACGGTCACCGCAGGCGTCACGATTTCCGAGATTTGCAGTATCGGTTTCAATAATGCATCAACCATCACACTCTCGATCACCGATCCCGCAATGCCGGGTCTCACCGTCACCGGGGACACCGATTCATTCAAACTGCTCCAGTATTCTTCCCTTGTCACTTACGGGCACACGAGGACGGTAACAGCGAACTGGGACCCCGCAGACTCAGCGCCCCCCGGCACGTCGCTGTCACTCGAAGCGGCGGATATCCCCGCAGGGTGCGGAAGCACGGCCGGAGAAATCACCCTTTCGGATACGGCGCGCACCATTATCACGAACATCGGCGGCTGCCACACGGGGACCGGCGTCAATGGGGTGACCCTCGTCTATTCCTTCAACATTATCGACGTTTCGCTGCTCGAAACGGAATCCGGGGCCACGGTCACGGTCACCTTCACCCTCACCGATTCGGTGTGAGGGAAGGGTTTTGTGAAATCCGTGAGTTGTGATTCAAGTATAAAAAAGTGACGGCTTGAGATATAAATGTGGAATATTGTTTTAACACGAAGGGTTTCAGGAAACCCGGGGCACGAAGGCCGCGAAGGAAGAAATTAAAATCAATTTTTATTATTAAAACCTAAAAATTAACTTTTCTTCCTCTGTGTACTTTGCGAGCTCCGTGAGAAACAATATTCTTTTTTAATGGTCTCACACAGAGCTCACAAAGCACACAGAGAAATCGGTTTTTAAATATATCTTGTCCAATCCCGCCTTCATATGCTATAATTTAACCAGGTCATGCATATAAAAGCCTCGTCGGACATATTCATCCATTACCTCTGGGGCAGGGAGCGGAACAAGGACCTGCTTCTTTCCTTTATAAATACGGTGCTTCAGGATGCTGAGTTCAAACCGATAAAGGACTGTGAGATACGGAATCCGTTCAACAGGAAAACCTTTGCCGTCGACAAGGAAACGGTCCTCGACATCAAGGCGGTGGATGAGGAAGGAAGGCAGTACAATATAGAAGTCCAGTCGACGGGAGATGTGAGCTTTATTTCGAGAAGCCTGTATTACTGGGCGCGGCTTTATTCCTCCCAGCTTGAAGAAAGCGAGCGGTACAAGAAGTTACGCCCCACGATATGCATCAACATACTCGATTTTTTGCTGTTCAAGGAAATCGACTACCTCCACAGCTGTTTTCTGCTGAGGGAAAAACGTGACCCTGAATATGTGCTGACCGACCATATAATACTTCATTTTATCGAGCTGCCGAAGTTGAAAAACATGGAGGTAAAGAGTAAATTTGAACGGTGGCTGTATTTTTTAAGAAACGAGGGAAAGGAGGATGAAAGGATGAAGATACTGATACATGAAGACATGGACCTCGAGAAGGCCCATGAGGAGTACGGGAGATTTACTGAGGACGACGCAATGAGGGACGCATACGAATCGAGATTGAAGTGGCGGAAGGATTATATTTCCGGAATAGAAGACGCGAGAGAAGATGGTATGAAAGAAGGGATGGAGAAGGGAATGGAGAAGGGAATGGAGAAGGGAATGGAGAAGGGAATGGAGAAGGGAATCAGGAAAACGGCCAAAAAAATGCTGAAAACGGGCATTCCGGTTGAAACGATCATGGAAGTGACGGGTCTCAAGCGGGAAGAGATAGAAGGAATGTAGTCTGTTACCTGTCTGTTGATAAAGCGGCGCTTTAAAACAGGTAACGCTTTCTTAATTAAATCGCTATTAGATATATTTAAATTAAATACGTGTACCGGGACCGGTAAGAAATAAAAGTGAATGGTTAATAAAACAATTTGTATACTGCCGTTTCTCCTCGTTTTCCTTTTTCCTTTAGAAGCCCAACCCGACACCCGCTGCGACGCGGGGGGATGCACTTTTCGTTCGGTCGGACGTGGTCGCTCAACCGCCATGCCGTGTTCAACATGAATAGTGACAAAAGAAGAGTTGCTAAAAACGTGAGTAAACGATATATTTGTACTATCACATGAAAATTATTTTTCTTCCTCTGTGTGCTTGGCGGCGCTCCGTGAGAACCGGAATCTATTTCGATATTGACATCATGATTTCAATCCACTATCATTTTTCCTGAATGACGGCGAAACAGATAATCGATATGAACGGCGATTTCAAAACATCTCCTCTCGCGGAGACGGTGGAACGTATTCATGAATGGCTTTCTTCACATAACGTTCCCTATGTCATAGTCGGGGGAATGGCGGTTATCAGAAACGGCGGCCTCCGGACGACGCATGATATCGATATTCTTACCTCCCGTAGAAGCTGGGAAACCATAAGAGGCCGTCGGTCAACGGTATTTGAAACAGGTGATGATTTTGCCGTCGACATGAAAAATGGAATACATGTTGATGTTCTTTTTGCGGGTGACGATTGGGATATGGCGTTTCCAATGCCCGAACCGGACGAAGTCGGTGAATACGATTCCGATTTCAAAGCCCGTTTTATGTCCCTGTTTCATATTCTTCAGCTAAAGACGGCTGTTTATATGGAAAAACGAGAATCGGAAGGAATCGAAGCGGCGGCAAAGGATCTTGCCGATATCGTTATGCTTGTCGAAAAAAATCCGGGGAAAATCGACGGCGAATTCATTAAAGCGTTCCATCCCGCAATTCGTGAAGAGTTCGGCCGGATTGTAGAAAAAGTGCAAAAGCGAAAAAAGAAAAGGCTGCCCAGAAAAAAAGAATAACCGGAAGGCCATATGCGGGAAGTGATATCGATGGTTGTTCGGGCACCGATGCAAACGGTGAAAGAAAAATAAAATTATAAAAAATTCTTCGTGCCCTTCGCGACCTTCGTGTTTAAAATTCTTTATGGTAGAAAAGGCTATTGTCCTTGAAAAGGTTTAAAGTTACAGATAGGACAATTATTAAATATTATAATTTATAAGGTGAGATTTACGCTAATAAAGGTGACGTTTTTCGATATGAGTGTTGATCATTATATTTAACACGAAGGGTTTTGAGGAAACCCGGGTCACGAAGGCCGCGAAGGAAGAAATTAATAGAAATTTAATTCAAATTATCAATACAAAAAATATATAAACCCCGATCATCCAAGACATACCGCTTTTACATCTTTCACCGACACTCCCGTTGCCGCGTAATCCGTTCTTTACCGTGTAATCCGTAGTATCCGCAACCTGTCGCATGAATTGTCGCATTCCGATTGTTTTCAAAATAAATGAAAAAGCATTATCTTTTGAAACGATCATGTGATGAAACAACATCGAGTTTAACATGTGTCAGTCGCATTAAGCCGGGTAATTGAACTGCGGCGCGCCGTCGCCCGGTTTATTGATAGCTGAAGTTTCGCGCTTCAGTAACTTTATTATTTGGAAGGAGTAATAATTATGAAAGAAAGAACGGGTAAAATTATTGTGTCACTGGCCGCATTGCTTCTGGCAGTCGGATTCCTTAACGGATGCGATGACGCCGGGGTGATAACGGAAAACGATCAGATTCAACGGATGATTGCCCTGGGTGAAAAAATGCAGCTGCCGCTCGATCTGGACAGAACCGAAATATTCAATACCGGCGACGGGGATGTCATCGGCATTCCCGTCAAGTATGTCGAATATTTACCCGCCGGGGCCTATGACAATGGCGTATATGTCTCCATTATGTATTTTACCAATTCAAGCGTCGAGGGCGACTATGACGGATTATATCTGTGTAAAGCCACCCGGGTGGAAGGAAACGCCGAACCTGTCGTGCAGCTTGTCAAACAAAACAAAATAGCCGGGGTTTTAAAATCAAATACTGAATTAATCAACCCGGTTGCAATCACGAGATACGACGCTTCCGATGAAATTAATACCAGGGCAACATGCGATTATGTCGGCCGCCTTGCGCAATATCGAAAATACGGCCCCGCTTACACGAAAACAAAATGTATCGCCGTTGTACTTTTATGCAAAAACTATGTATGGCATCCCGAATGGGACTGCCCGGGGTACAAGGCAAGCAGCTGGAAACCATGTGGCGTCTGTTTCGGATTCAGCTGGTAGGCAAACGAAAGATCGTATACATTGGGCCTTGCCGTATTTATCATGTGGTTTTCTCTACCGATTGACAATCGGGGGGGAGGCCGGTGATCAATTCACCGGCCTCCCCCTTATCAGTGTAGGTAAGGGGTTTCATACAAATCAGACAATATATTAAATCAATACCCGTACATAATGGGGTATTCGGAGATGTCGGTTTCATGGACGATACCGGTGTCCTCCGTTTCACGGTAAAGGGCCAGTGTCGCTTCCATGTCACCCCGCTTCCGGACCCAGAGCCTGGACCAGTCGTCAGGGGGGATCATGACATGGAAGCAAAGGCGTATTTCCCAGGTGTTGTCGAGAAATGTCCAGTGTTCAACGATCAAGGTTTCCGGGTATGTCTTGTAATACGTCCATTTCATGTCGAGGTTCAGATTCAGGCCGGGTGCGTTTTCATCGAGCCATTGCTGAAAATTTAAAAGCTTTACCAGCGCGTCGGCCGGGTCTCCCGTTTCCCAGGACATGACATCCACCGAAAGACCTGTGTTTTTTGTCATAACGGAATCCGCTGCCTGAACATCGATCGCATATTCCCCGATACGGGTTGAAAGGGAGGGAGAAATCGTCAATTCCGCCACCCTGTTTTCCCTGTCAAGGGTATTCCGATCGAGGGACGCGTGCAGGGTGTCTTCCGCCCGAAAAGAAACGGTCACGTCGCCGGTAAAATTCGTTTCCGGTTCGAGGGCGATGATGAAAATACCGCCGCCGCCCGGATAGCTTCTTATGGATGTGTATTTCGCACGCAATGAAAACGAAGTATCCGCCGGTGTGGGGCCGGGTTCCGGCGTTGCCTGTTCACAGTGCAATTCGTCGATTATCCCGACATAATATTGGGCGATGATCAGGGCATCGAGGATATTGATTGCGGTATCCGCGTTGACATCCGCGGCCGATTCATAAAATACCTGAGGATGCAAACCGATGTAATACCGGACGACCTGGAGGGCGTCGATAATATTCACGATTCCGTCGTCATTGACGTCCCCGCAGGATTGGGCGAAAACAGGGATACACAGCCCCGTCCGGAGAACAAGCAATAACATACCGATTATGGCCATTCGTGATTTTTTCATATTTCCTCCCCTTTTTTAATGATTTATATTTCCATTATAAGCTATTTTATTACATACGTTATGATTAATCAAAGAATTTCTTGATATATGTGTAGTTGGGAAGCTTTTACGCTGCCGTTTTATCGTTATTCGATTTTCCGTATGACATGATTCGAGCTGTCGGCAACGTATAAGCAATGCCCGTCGTTCGCGAGTCCCGTAAGATAATTGAATCTGGCTTCCGAACCTGTCGCGTCATTGAAGCCGGATTCTCCCGCCAAACCGGCTAATGTGGTGACTATTCCGGTGGCCGTTTCTATTCTTCTCACCGTATGGTTATGTGTGTCGCCGATATATAAGTATTTGTCGTCCATTGTTATTCCGGAAGGCGCATAAAAACGTGCATCCGCGCCCGTCGCATCGGTCGAACCGTTTAATAACGCCGATCCCGCGATTGTCGAAACCTCGGCGGTCGAAATTTTAATTTTGCGGATTATGGAATTCGAATATTCCGCGACATATAAATACTTGTTATCGGTTGTAATACCGAAAGGTCCGAAAAACCGGGCGGTATCACCTGTGCCGTCGGTGCTTCCGGAATTCCCCGCGGAACCGGCGAACGTTGTCACCAAAGCCGTCGCGATGACGATTTTCCTGACGGTGTGATTATTGTAGTCCGTCACGTATAAATTGGTCCCGTCATGGGTAATCCCGTAGGGATTGTGAAATCTCGCATCCGTTCCGGTGCCGTCCGCAGTACCGGACGAACCGTTTGTACCGGCGAACGTCGTCACGACGCCTGTTTCGATTTCGATTTTGCGTATGGAATGATTGTTGTAATCCGCCACATAAAGAAAGTCACCGGCGACGGTGAGTGCCCGCGGGGCGGAGAATTGAGCATCCGTTCCGGTCCCGTTCGCCGTTCCGGGATTCCCTGCTGAACCCGCTATTGTCGTTACCAGACCGGTGGAGATATTCATTTTCCGGATCGTGTGATTCGCGTAATCCGAAATATATATATACCCGTCATGGCAGGTTAAGCCCCTGAGGTTATTGAAACTCGCAAGGGTTCCCGTTTCATCGAGGCTTCCGGAAACACCAGCTGTTCCGGCAATTGTCGTTACCGTTCCATCCAGATGCATATAAGAAGGCGGCGATGCTTCCGGTGCAGGTTCTTCGCATGAGACAGAAAGAAAAATGAAAACGGCGGGGAAAACAAGCATAGCAGTCAAGCTTTTCATAAAGACTCCTTTCATGATGTTCTTCCATCCTTAAACGAAAACGTATTCTCTTTGATATCCAGTAAATTTAATAAAATTAATCGAATTTAGCAAATGAGGGGGCATTTTATTCAATCCATTGCGACGCTCAATTACCTATTGGTGAAATAAAAAACAGGAGGAAAAAGAATGAACGATGAAAAGAGAAGCGGACGTGCGGCAATCCCGGCAGACGGATTACAGGCGGCACTCTCTGTTGATACGTTTGCGACCCACGGATTGCGCGTGTGCTTTACTCATCTTGTATGGTATCAGGCAAGAGTGAGGGCAGATTTTCACTGTCACTCAGTCCAAGGGCATTGTAATAATTAAGAATGGAAAGCTGGTAGTCGGTCTCCGACTTTACCACATCCACCAATGCATTGGAGTAAGTCAGTTCGGTATCCATGACGTCAAACCGGTTTATAAGGCCTTTTTGATATTTCTTTTCCGCCAGTTCATAACGGCCTTTGGTCTGGGCGAGAATTCTTTGGGCGATACTTATTCTTTCAAAAGAATCGATAACGCTAAAAAGTGCGGAAGAAACCTCGGCCGTTATCGTTTCCCTGTAACGTTCTTCCTGTAGACGATAGATGTCCAGCTGATTTTTAATAGATGTAATCACGGTATCGGCCAGGCCGGAATCGAGCAGCGGCCAATCAAGCGATATTTCGAATCTCCAGTCATTTGAATTCCGATCATTGACCCATTCCTTGTCCCAATCGATTCCCGTACTCACTGCAACAACCGGAGATTTCAAGCTTTTATTCAGATTATACTCTGTTTTCGCTATTTGCCGATTCAGGAAAAGTTCCTGTAATTCTATCCTGTGCCTGAAAGCCGTATGAATGGCGTTCGATTCGTCTATGTCGGGCAAAGGAGGGCTTTCGGTCTCTTTTACGTAATAATTATTTTCCGAAGGCAATCGCGTGATTGATGATAGCCTCATACGGGATATTTTCAGGTTGTTTTCTGCGTATGCAAGATCGACCTTCGCCAGATCTGTGTTGATTTCCGCCTGCTCCACATCCAGATCGATAACCTTTTGTACGGCAAAATACGTGCTCGTTCGCTTAAGTTCTTCCTGTCGTTTGTTATATATTTCTTTTCTCAAATTATATGTCCTTTGCGCATTTATCAGGTTAAAATACGCCTGTTTAACCCGGAATATCAATTCATTCATCATTTTTGTATAATAAAGCTCCCTGATACGCAAATTCAATTCGGCCTGATTAATAATGCCTTTGGAACGGAAACCCGAATACCCGTCCCAAATCACCTGATGTAACGATAGTTCAAGATTGGTAAAATGGTTGTCCTGGTGTCCAAAAGGATCGACATAATCTCCTGATAGTGTTATACCGGTTTCCGGCAAGGAGAACGTGAATGCGGTTTGAACGACATTGTCGATCAAGGCATTGCCGGACATTGATTGCAAAACAGGATCAAACATATCGAAGGCCTGCAGGTGAGAATAGCTGCCGCTGAAGTTTAGCTTGAACGAGTTTTCCGCTTTAATCCGTTTGAGTTGCAGCCGATCATTGGCAATACCTATATTTGCGATTAAAATATCCTTACACTGAGTACAGGCCGATTCGAGGCATTCTTCCAGCGTATAAACAGGAGTATTTTCTTCCGCTTCGGTATATGATGTAATAAAAAAAAGAAATATTAGAGAAATAATACATACCATAGAACCTGTCTGCTTTTTATGCAAGGGCCAATTTATTTTCCGGGAATATACCGTATCTGCAACAAGTCTCTTTTTATCCGGAATTTTACAGCATACCATTTTTATCCCCCATTGTAGATGCTCAAACAGGATAAATTTCCATTTTATAGTAAAATTGAAGTGACATGATAATCTCTACAGAAAGGGAAGTCAAGTACCGCGGTTGTCAAACGAAGGTCTCTGTTCCCGGCCAATCAACCGTCATTCGGGTCTGTTTTTTTCAGATGGTATTGTAACAATTATTTTTTCTGTATATCATATCCACATCCTGATGACAGGAATATCTTTAGATTTATAGTATGGGGTTTGCCATTGAAAATCACAATGATCGGACATTGCACGGTCTTGATAGAAGCGGACGGAAAGAAAATTCTTACTGATCCGTATTTCGGGACATGGGGCAATCTCGCTTATACACGGATTTCACCATCCTCCCGACAATGGGATGAAATCCCGAAGCCGGATTTGGTGCTTGTTTCTCATAATCATTTCGATCATACGGACAGTCGTTTTTTCCGATCGCTCGATGTATCCATACCGGTAATCGTTCCCGCAGAAATCGTATGGCGGACACGGCTAAAGGGTGTACGGTCACCGGTTGGTATGCATATATGGGAAGAATACTGTTTTCAAACGGTTCGGATCACGGCTGTACCCGCAGTTCATCTTGGTGCAACACGGGGTTACATTATTCAGGCCGAGGGGAAAACGATTTATTTTTCCGGTGACACATTTTATTCCTCCTTTATGAAAGAGATCGGCCGACGCTTCAGGCTTGATGCGTCGCTTATTCCGGTTACGACCTATCGTATTCCTATGACTATGGGGGAAAACGGCGCGGTTCGGGCGACACTCGATCTCAGACCGGATATCGTGATTCCCGTTCATTTGGGATTAAAACCCAGGTTATGCCTGATGCGTACCGGCCATACACCCGAAGGTTTCAGGGAAAAACTCTCCGGCCCGGCGCCCGACATCAAAGTGGTCATACTCGAACCCGGTGAATGCTGGAATATAACATAGTTTTTCCCGGGAGACGAAACCCTTACCGTCTATCGTGCTTATTACTTGGTACTTTTCATTTCAACGGACATAACCGGCTTCGAGATATAGATTGCTTTATGGTCCGTTCCGGAAACCCGCTTTGCAGGTTTTAAGATATACATAATATTTTTTTTGGTCCATGGGTGCCAAAAAGGAATACTTACTTTTTTTAAAAAGTAATTGTTTTTTTCTTGACGTGAGATATCATAATTGTTATGCTGGCGTGAATAAAATGGAATGCAACCAACAGGCCATATTGTATTAACGGGGAACCAAATGAACAACAATAAGCAGGGGAAATATAATCGAAAAAAAATTACGGAATATAAGTGTTGTTTAATAATATCTTGTTATCAATTTAATTGTCTTTTATTTACTTGAAAAGCCTCCAATTTTATACATATGATTTTTTTTAGTCTGTTTGATTTGGTGATTATTGAAAATTTTGCGTTTCTTTTTTGACTTTATCGTGTTGAGGAAGAGGTTCCATGCCGGCAGGGAATGGAAAGGGAGATCGAATAATTTTATTATCTCCGTTGGGGATAAAGAAAATATTTTATAAGGAGGATGGTATGACGTTAACAGCCATCGAAAAAAGGAACGATCTTTTCATTGAAGAGATGGAAGATGTCGATCTGCTTTCAGCAGACTCGGATTTCTGGGCGGGCGTTGCCGCGGGCGCGGCTGTTGGACTATTAGTCGTAGCTATTTGCTGCTGACAATGGCCGACTGGTGAAGAAAACTTTAAAAAGGAGAAAAAAATGACCGAGGTAACAAATTTTAACATGCTTGATGAATTAGAAGACATTGAAACCCCGACAGCCCGTGATTTCATGGAGGGATTTGCGATAGGCTTTACTATCGTTGTCGGAACTGCTGCATTGGCTCTTGCTACCTGATGGGAAAAACATCCGTACAAGGCAATTATAATTGCCTTGTACGGAGTTTTATATAATGGCGGATTTGTGTTGACTCATTATAAATTATTATCAATATTGTAAGTGAATTTAAAACAGAACAGGAAAATTAACAAAGGTGGCGGCAAGTGAACACATTGATAGACGAAATCAATGAATATCCAAAAGCTTCTTCCGAGACGGAAGTCATCAGGACACCCGACGGACTGAATCCTTTCTTTGTAATAAAAAATAATAGGACAAGGAAATTCATTAAAATTGGGGATAATGAATATAGGTTGTTGAGTTCGCTCGACGGCACAACCACCATTGAAGATATACGTCATCGGTATAAAACACAGTACGAGGAAAAACAGATTACTCAGCTGCTGGAAAAGCTGTATCAGTTGAGGTTGTTGGAACAGGATTATCTAAAACCCGAAGATGAACAAAAACTGGGAATTATCGCACGCCTTATAAAGAACTTTACATATGAAAAGCTTTTTAATATAAAAATAAAGATCGTCGAACCCGACCATGTTTTAAGCCGGATGCTTCCCTGGTTACGGTGGATATATCATCCGATATTTTTGGTATTAAGTCTCTGCGTTATAATAAGCGGACTTGCAATCTTTTTTCTGAAATTTAAATACGCGGTCAATATATTCTGGGAGAGCATTACATCCGGGGAATTTTTACTTTTACTGATTCCTTTTCTCGCCGTCAACGTTTTACATGAAATCGGGCATGGGCTAACAACCAAATATTTCGGCGGTATTATTTACGAAATGGGTTTCATTTTCTTTTATTTCCGGCCTGCTTTTTATTGTAATGTCACCGATGCCTACAGGTTTAGTCGACTAAAACGCGGTGCGGTTTTTTTCTCCGGGAGTTATGTGCAATTATTTGTCGTGTCCATTCTGATGATTATTTGGGCGTCTTTTCTTTTTCCCGTCGATTTGCTGTTCAGGTTGTTTGTCGGTTTTACCGTTTTAAATCTTATCTCTATCGCTTTTAACCTGATTCCGTTCGTAAAATTCGACGGCTACTGGCTGCTTACATCCTTCACCGGGATAGAAAACCTGTGGCGGAAATCTTTTGATTACATTAAGGGTGTTTTAATGAAATATCTGTTCGGTATAAAGGATTCAACCTTTATACTGAAACAGTCGACAACAAGGGAAAAAATCATATATATCGTCTACAGCCTTTTAGCGATTACATTTATCTCTTGTATCGTATTGATTGTTTTTTACCGTTTTGGAGCTTATCTGGTGTTGAATTTCGAGTTTTTCGGATTTATTGTTTTTACGGTTTTTATGCTGTTCGTGTCGATGAAAGCCGTCGCGAGCGCATTTAAATTCATCATTACGGTTTTTAAAAATGGTATACAATCCATTCTGCGCCTTGTGGGTTTGGTTGTCCTGGCTGTTTTTCTATTTATCTTGGGCAATCAATTTGTGCTATTGGATTATAATATCGAAGCCATATATAAAACGGAAAAGGATCATTCTGCGGATTATCCGGTAAAAATCTATATTAAGCCGAATGACATCAATTTAATTAATCCCGGACAATCCGTCACCATCGATACGCTTGACAGAGGGATAATGACGCGATTCCACGGTTCGATTTTGGCGGGAAATCCGGAAAAGGAATTATATTACAACACCAATCTCAATATCAGCATGAATCCTTCCGTATTCAGACCGGTAAAGAAGTATGTAATGAAGGCAAAATTGAATGATTTCGATGGCAATCTTCAACCGAAAGGCATCGCAAGAATCAATGGCGGGCGTCTCAAGCTTTCTTTTTTTATCTGCAAATCGATATTAAATCTGGTAACATGGTAGTTGCGGCAATCGGTAAAAATATGCGGAGGACTCATGCTAAAAAAAACATCGAAAATCAAAAAATTGATTATCCCGGGTACAATAGCGACGATCATTGTCTTTATCATCATCAATCTGAATGTCGAAAACAGTAATGTATACGAAGTTACTGTAGACAAAGTAAGAAAAGGCGATATGACTCAGGTCGTATCCGGTCATGGAAAAATTTCTCCAGTAAAAGAAGTAGATATCTCCGCTTATGTCGGGGCGGAAATAAAAAAAATCCTCGTAAAAGAAGGTGATAGTGTTAAAAAAGAACAATTACTCGTTGAACTTGACAAGACGAAATACGTGGCAATATTAGAACGAGTGGAGTCGGATCTGAAAATAGCCGAATCCAGATTAAAAATAGAGACATTGCAATTCGAACGTGCCAAAGAGTTATTCGATGAAACACTTATTTCCGCCAGTGATTTCGAAGCGGCCGTTCTGAAAAAGGAATTGGCTGAAAACCAGTTGACACAGGCACGGTCTGCGGTAAAACAGGCAAAAGATGATTTGGAAAAGACCTCACTCAAAGCGCCTATGGACGGAATTGTCATTATGTTGAATAAAGAAGAAGGGGAAATGGCAGTGAGTTCGCAGTTCCAGACGGACACGATAATGACGATCGGCGACTTGTCGCAAATGGAAGTAAGGATAGATATAGATGAAAGCGATATCAATCTGATCCGGAATAATAATATAGCACGAATTGAAGTGGATGCATTACCGGAACAGTATTTCAAGGGGCAGGTGATGGAAATTGCCTATGCGGCAACGAATAAAAGCGAGGGAACCCAGGAAGAGACGACTGTTTTCAGGGTAAAGATCCTTATCACCGAGGGTGATATAACCAATCTGTTGCCGCTTATGACGGCAACGGTCGATATTGAAACGCAAACCCGTGAAAATATCCTCTATGTACCGATACAATCCATTACGACCCGGGAATCGAGAGGTGCCGACAGCAATTCACTCGAGCAGGTTGTTTTTATTAAAGAAAATCGGCATGTAAAACAGATAAAAGTCGAAACAGGCATTATGGATGATAAAAATGTGGAAATCATCAGCGGGTTGACCGAAGGGGAGACCGTTGTTACCGGTAATTTCAGGACGTTATTCAAGCTGCTGAAAGATGGGAGCAAAGTGAAAGTCATTGATTGACAAGGGGAAAATACTGATTGAAACACTGGATTTGAAAAAAAGGTACATCTCAGGTAAAATAGATGTATGGGCCTTGAAAGGGATAAATTTAAAAATAGACAGGTATGAATATGTGGCCATCATGGGCCATTCGGGATCGGGAAAATCCACGCTTCTGAATATTCTCGGTTGTCTGGATGTGCCAAGTGAGGGCCAGTATAAATTTGAAAACGAAGATATTTGCAATCTGGACGATAATCGGTTATCCGAAATAAGGAACAGGAAGATCGGGTTTGTTTTTCAGGCGTTCAACCTTTTACCGCGTTTAAATGCTTTGGCGAACGTGGAATTGCCGCTTCTATACAACAATATACCCGGCAAGATCAGGCTTGAGCGCTGCGAACAGGCACTCGAAGCCGTCGGCCTCACACATAGAAAACATCATAAGCCGAATGAACTTTCCGGTGGACAATGTCAAAGGATCGCACTGGCCAGGGCGCTGGTAAATAACCCGAGTCTTATTTTTGCGGATGAACCCACAGGGAACCTCGATACTTCCACCGGTCTGGAAATTATGAAAATTTTCGAGAAACTCCATGAACGTGGAAATACTATTGTCCTTGTGACACATGAAGAATACATCGCAAAACACGCGAACAGAATCATATTGCTGAAAGACGGTATCGTGGAAAATGATGAAAAGAATTGATCTGAAAGAAACGGCATCGTCTCTCAAGAAAGTATTTCGTTTTTTTATATCGAGAATTATAATCAATGGATTCGCCGGGGTTCAATCCGTTTTACAATACAAACTCAGATTGGTATTGACCGTTACGGGAATAGCGATCGGAGTAATGACAATAATTATTATTCTTACGATTATCAATGGTCTGGATCTATTTTTTTACAGGGAAATATCGATCCTCGGAACGGACAATCTGCATATTTCAAAAATACCTTGGGATAATATAATGGAATATTACAAATACAGCAATCGAAAAGATATTTCCTTTGAAGAATTAAAAGCCGTACAGGAGAATGCCGAGCTTGTCCGGTATGTTACTCCCCTGTTGGCTACAAATGGAGTTATTCGGGCACGAGGCAATATTCTCAATAACACATCGATAATCGGAACAAATCACGAATATAAAGATGTATTCAATGCATATCCGGACACAGGCAGATTCTTGACTGATTATGAAGTACGTCACAACAGAAATGTATGTGTGATCGGCTGGCAAATTTACCGAAAGCTTTTCACCTACGGGAGTCCGATAGATCAGCGGCTGTTTATCGATAATTTTCCCTTCCGAGTAATCGGTATACTTGAAGAAAAAGGAGACGGTCTTTTCAGTAATTTCGATTCTTCCGTTTTTATTCCTGTCGGCACTTTTACCAAGATCTACGGGTTTCGGAGGTCGTTATCCATCACTGTTAAAGTCCTTGACGTCAACGATATCGAAGACAGCATTGATGAGTTAAGAAGGATACTAAGGCGGGTGAGAAAAATCCCGCCCCAGCAGCAGGATGACGATTTCGCCATCAACAAACAGGATATGCTTGTTGATTTTTACAATCAACTTACACAAGCCCTCTATACAGTCGCTCTATGCATGGGAATAATAACACTTCTTATCGGAGGGATTGGAATTATGAATATCCAGCTTGTCACCTTGAGTGAAAGAACAAGGGAAATCGGCATCAGACGGGCGCTCGGTGCAAAGAAGAACGATATTTTTTGGCAATTTCTCATTGAATCACTATTGATAAGCGGATTAGGCGGAAGTATCGGTATTTCCCTGGGTATGGCTGCCGGTTTTTTTATCAGCCAGATAACGCCTCTTACGGCCTTGATTTCAACGGTCGATTTCTGTATTGCCGTCGGTTTCGCTACTGCCGTCGGCGTTTTTTTTGGCCTGTATCCGGCTTTAAAAGCGGCCAACCTGGACCCTATTGTCGGATTACGATATGAATGAAACGGCGAGTGTTTTTTTGATAAATCCGTTGTTAAAAGAAAAACCGCATAAACGGCCGTCCATGGAACCGGATGTGACATGGGGTATATCATGAACTATATGGAAACGGTGAAAATGAGTGTCAATTCGATGCTTCAAAACAAATTGAGATCTTTTTTGACCATCCTGGGCATCATCATAAGTATCATAACGATAATCATTTTACAGGCACTCATTGAAGGATTGAATCTAAGTGTACGTTCACAACTGGCCAATATAGGTTCAAATGTATTCTATGTCCAGAAGTATCCTGTTGTATATACGGATGAATCCGAATTTAAAAACAGAAAAGACATCACAATGAGTGAAATCAGGGCGATTGAAAAAAAAGCCCAATCGGTTCAGTTTGTTACCCCGGAAGATTTCCAGTTCGGTGTCACTGTGGAATACAAGGGAAAAGATACCGGTCCGACGGTCTTTTTAATTGGCGGTACTCATTTATGGAACCTGACAAACGATATGCAGATCGATGAGGGCCGTTTTTTTACCGAATTCGAGGTCAATAACAGTCAAAAAAATTGTGTCATTGGCGTCGAGATTGCAGAAAAGCTTTTTCCATTCAGAAATGCGATCGGAGAAGCTATTATAATCAGGGGTGTCAGATTTACGGTAATAGGTGTTTTTGAGGAAAGAGGCATTTTCTGGGGGCAGAACCGTGACAATCTGGTGCTGGTACCTATTTCGATATTCACGAAATTATACGGCGAAAACCGATCTTTCAGAATAGCGATAAAAGCCGGTTCGGCCGGCCTGCTTAATACCTCGATCGATGAGGTGATCGGCATTTTACGCATTGAAAGAAAAGTACCGTTTGGCTCCAAAAACGATTTTGAGATCGTCACACAATCCACTTTGCTGAATGCCTGGAAGAACATGATAGATATTCTCAATATAGCGGGTTTGGTCATTTGCTTTATCTCATTGTTCGTCAGCGGCATCAGTGTCACGAATATCATGCTGATCACCATCACCGAACGAACGAAGGAAATTGGAATTCGCAAAGCGGTGGGAGCAAAACGCAGGGATATCATGCTGCAATTTTTAACGGAAGCCGTGCTTATGTGTGAAACCGGAGGAGTGGCCGGCATAATTTTCAGTTTCGGTATAGAAAGACTGATTTCATCATATACGCAGCTGCCGGTTAGTATCCCCGTATGGGTCGTATTTCTTTCGATTATGTTTGTTTCGCTGGTCGGAATTTTTTTCGGGTTTTTCCCCGCTGACAAAGCCGCCCGTCTCAATACGATAGACGCCATCAGGCGTAATTAGGAGGGAATATTCATTCGATGAAAGTACTTCTGATCTTTCCGCCGTTTGTTTACCAGTGTATCCGGGAGCCTTATATTTCTCTACCGCTTTTGGCGGGTTATTTGAAAAACCGCCGGATTGAAACGGATCAACGCGACATCAATGTCGAATTCTATCACCATTACCTTACTCGCAAGCGGCTTGAACAAATCAAGCGGCACTTCGAAGAAATGATATATAACGGAAATTACGGGAACAACGAAGAATATACCAGACTTGTCAAAACAAAGATGGAATTAACCTGGTTCATATCCAATCTGGATTGGGCAAAAAAAGCAAGAGAACATTCGGTTCGTCTGATGCACCTGTTGAAAGTATATGACGAGTGGTTTGAACGAATCCCTTCCCTCGATGAGTTTCACCGGCTTCATTCTATAGTAGCCGGGAAAAGGAATCCTTATATCGGTATCTATTCGGATTATTTTCTCGATGAAATACTGAAAAATAGATATGGTGTCATCGGATTTTCCATTGCCATGGGAGCTCAGATTGTTCCGGCTTTGACGCTTGCCTGGCTTATCAATGAATCGTTTCCGGATATTCATATCACCCTTGGCGGCGCGGCATTGAATTTGGCCGATCAATCGATTTTACAGCATCTCGGTGAGTTGCCGTATATCCATTCCATTATCCGTTTCGGCGGCGGCAAATCATTGTATCATTTGTGCGAAGCCAAACGTTTACGGAAGGGTTTTTATGGTATGCCCAATATTATCGATTGTACAGGTACAAGCCCCGTTTTCCCCGACGAATACAGCCCGCCCGAAATCGACGAGGAAACGGGATATGTATTTGAAAGAAGGAATCTGGCTTTTTATCCGGAAGGTTATTATCTGCCGATTTTATACTCACAAGGTTGTTACTGGGGAAGATGCTCATATTGTTCGAATGTTGAACAGATACAACACCGTTTTCGTCTGAAGAACATGAGTGTTTTTGTCGACGAAATGGAGATGTTATACAAGACGCAACACCAGCGAAAATTCGCGTTAATCGGGGAATGTTTACCTCCCTTGTATGCGGAAGCATTGGCAGATGAAATATCAAGAAGAGGATTGGCCATTAAATTCTGGGCATATACGAGAGTGGACAAGAATTTCAATACAGAAATCATATATAAATTAAAAAAGGCGGGTTTGCACAAGACTACCATCGGACTCGAGTCCACTCAGGATCGGGTCCTGAGGTTGATGAAAAAAGGATATAATGCGGAACTCGCTTTCAAACAGATCGCCACGATGTATGAAGCAGGCATAAAAATGAAAATCAATATCATCTGGGATTTCCCCTCCACGACAAAAGAAGAAGCACTCAATGTTTTCCGGTGGCTGCAGGATAATCATCAAAAGTTTAGCGATTTGGCTGTCTTTAATTTTTCCCTCGAGAAAAACTCTCATATGGGGCGACATCCGGAAACATACAATCTTCGAATTCTGAACAAGACGACAGATGAAGTCGAGCGTATCTCCAACCGTATTTCGATGAAAAGATTCTACAATGAATTGAATTACGAAGATGTAAAGGGTATGAGCAGCCGGGAGAAGAATGGGATTGAGATATTTTATCAGAGACTTTCTGCTGACGTCTATATACGCGAGGCTGTGAAAAAATTGAATTTCGATATTCGCTGTCCCGATGCCGGCAAGCCCGAGAATTGGAATTATATCCGGGAATTTATTAATAAATTTTTCTTATGGGAAAAAATGGGGGAAAGCGCGCATGGGAATTCGCTATCGGCAGGAAGACGGTTTTATTGCTATAATTTTCTATTCGATAGTATCAAAACAATCGATGAAGAAAAATATTTCTATCTGGATAATTTTATAAAAACGTCGTCGACGGAAGAATTGTTTATAAAACTAAACAATAGCAAGAATGAGGACAGACCGACCGTGGAACGTAAGATGAAATACCTGTTTCGTCTCATACTCGAAATGAGATAATCGACTGATTTTATGCCGTGCATATGATTTTATCTTGACAGCATGGCGTATTGCTGTTATTCTGTTTCGAAAATTGAAGTGGAAAGTAATACAATAATAATTCCTGACAAGGGGGTACTTATGGATTTTCATAACGAAAAATCGGATAATCCGGAAAAATCCGTTATAAGGAAAATCTTTACGATTGTCGCCCTGATTTTTAATATAGCCGTCGCGCTTTATTTAGCTTTTGCGTTTCTTGTTGAAAAGAGGCCTATTACCGACGCCAGAGATTATTTTACCCTTTTTGTCATACTTTTTAATATTGTTATCATCGTGTATTTTATAGTTCATTTTTTTAAGTCCCGAAGAAAATGATGACGCAGGGAATCACTCCGGGAAATCATACTGCGCTTATATCTCCGTTGGAGATATGGAAATTAATATAAGGAGGATGTTATGACATTAACGGCCATCGAAAAAAGAAACGATCTTTTTATTGAAGAAATGGAAGATGTGAATCTTATGATGTCCCGGGCCGATGCCGATTTCTGGGCCGGTGTTGCCGTCGGAGCTGGTGTCGCACTTATCGTCGTAGGTATTTGCTGCTAATTCCGGATCGTTATTCAAATGAGGAGAAAAGAATGCAAGAGTCAACCTTCTTCTATTGATATTACATAGAAAATGTTGAAACCCCCGTTTTTTTCTCCTTATATAATCAAAGGGTTTTCTCTTGTTGTAAGGTGAAGCGAAGAAAGTACGAGAGATCGTCACATCGATTCATAACGGAAGGATTCCCGACGATTAGTATCCCGTCGCCTGACGGGTTTGGATCTTTTACCTGATGTGGATACATAATTTGAGAATGAATGAAAAAAAAACAATAACATTGTATATGTACAAAGCCGGTATTCAAATCGGCCGGGAAGAAAATCATCTGCGCCGGGACGAGGATAATATAATTATCGGATGTCATGCCGAATATTCGAACCTGGGCAGCCAGACAAAACAGACATCGAATTTGATCATCGATAAGGATTTTAATACCCTGCAAATGAATGTCATTCACGATTCTAAGCATGTAAATGAAGAATATTCCTTTGAGTATAAAAACAAGGAAGCCTTCATCAAAGTCAACCAGAAGTCAAAAATCAAAGGCTGGCAGGGAAAACAAATCGATACGGTAATCTATTGGAATAATCAATGCCTTGTTTTACCGAGTATAAATAATTATTATCCTCTTGTTTTCCTGTGTAGAAAATATATTCATGAGAAAAAGGGGAAACAGGAAGTCGGCTGTGGTATTGTTCCCAAGACTGTCTTTTCTCTTGATTATCTGGGAGAGGATACGATACAGGTCGATAATATGGAAAGAAATTGCCGGCGGTTCAAGTTATTTTCATCAAAAGACGATTCTTTTGCAGATATCTGGGTGAATGAGAAGGAAGAGATTTTCAGAATGCTCATTCCACCGCATATGGTATCAATTCAATCATATAGAATTTAAACAGGCTTTTTGCCTGACTTCTGATTCAAAGGTAGCATCGTATGACTAAAGTGTTATTTAATCTGTTTTTTTCTCCTGCAAAAGCTTTTCAGAAATTAAAGGAAAAACCGCTGATTTTATTTACTTATTTGTTTGTCGTTCTCGTGATGATCGTGTATTTTACCGCATTCCGTCAAATGGTGCCCTACGAAAAAAGAATCCAGGCGGCAATCGATTTACAGACTTATAAAGGTATGGATATCCCCGATGATATAAAGGAGGAAATGCTTAACAATAAAGAGAATATATATATAATTATTTTTTCGTATATATCATTACCCCTGCTTACCTTCGTTATTTTTTTTCTGATAGGACTTTTTATACAATTTCTCAGTTATTTTATCTCAGGAAAAAGTATTACCATTAGGGAATCACTCTGCATCAGCTTCAATGGCGGTTTTCCCCCTGTCGTGACCTTTCTTGTCATTACTACCGTAATGATGATTTTTTCACCGGATAGCATCGATCCATTAAGGCCGGACAGGACATTCCAGGCCAATTTGGCTTTGTTTGTGGATAGCAGCCTGAATCCGCTTCTTGCCAATCTGGCCGCAACTGTAGATCTTTTTCTGATTTGGAGAACCATTTTAATATTAATCGGCATACGTGTTATGAGTGGAGACGTCATGAAGCGCAAAAAGAATAATATTTTCCTGGGAGCTGCCATCTATTTCGTTTTTGCACTCATTCAATTTCTTTCTTCCTTGATCGTTACTTAAATGAAAGCGTAAAGTATGAAAAAAGTGCTGCTTATCGGAGGATGCGGTTATATCGGCGGTCACTTGATAAAAAAACTCGCTTCCGCCGGATTGGAAACATTTGTCTTGGATAAGAATGACAAGCCGGTACGGGAAGATCCGAATGTTATCAGGGGAGACAGAAACAATATCAACGATCTTAAAGAATTAAAGAAATACGGATTCACTTATATCATCGATCTCATCGCTTATTTCCCTTTCCAAACGCAGCTGCTCGTCGAGCAATTCGGATCGACCATAGAGAATATGGTTCATCTGAGTACGTTCAGCGTCTATCAAGTGCCGCTTGCATCTCCGTTTTCTGAAAGCAGTCCGACAGTCGCCGACAATTCCTCAAGCTACATGAACCTCAAAGCAGAATGCGAAAGAATATTATGCGATGCATATCACGAATCCCGTTTTCCCTCGGTTATTATCCGTTCGGCTCCGATCATGGGACCGGATGATCCTGTTTCACGGGAGAATTATTTTATCAAGCGGCTTTTAACCAATACACCAATTATCATTCCGGATTCGGGAAAAAGTGCAGTGATCGCTGTCTGTATCCGTGATTTAACCGATGTAATTATAACGGCGATGATGAACGGGAACGCAATTGGCAAGATATTTCATGTTTGTCAGAAAGAAACTGTCAGCGTAAAGACTCATATCGAAAACATAGGGAAACTCTGCGGAATGACTCCCTTTTTTCTCCCGGTCAGTTCCCACGACCTTGCCTCGGCCGGCTTTAATCTGTGTGCCTTCCCTTACTATTCAACCGATCTACTCGTTCCGTCTCTGGAAAATGCCGCAAGAATCCTCGACTTTACGCCCACACCCTATCACGAAGCGTTGTCCGGTACCGTCCGGTGGTACCTTGATCATCGGCCGGCAGAGTTACCTGCATGGCCCGGGAATTCGTCCACGCAGGCACGATTGGCCTCTATTAATGAACGCCTTCAATATATCAATGAAACCGTATTCATCGGATATTATAAGCGGCAAAAGCAATTGCTGAACGAAAATATGCCCGTGATCGGAAGGACGCAGATCCGGAAACTGAAAGAAAAAGTCAAACAATTTTTTATCGGCGGCTCTTGCACGCATGATGAGGATGCGATACATATTATTCTGCCGGATAACGGGCTCGAGCATTTCGAGAATTCAGTGTTTTTCGATAGTCTGAAGCACAAGGAAAAATATATATTTGTAAGCTCAAATGATATCTCGGAATGGCTTTTCTCCGAACAAATTTCCACACTCCCTGAAAATTCTCCTGAAACGGAAATAGATGAAAGAGGGAAACCATGGTTCCACAGGTTCAAACCGGCGGGCAATACGCATTATACGTATCTTCAGGCTGTTCCATCGCATAAGAAAGATATTGCCGGTTATTATTTATTCTATTATTCCGGTGCCAACAACAGGAAGGATAGTGCATTATATAGTCTCGATCCGCATTATGTGAAACTGAATTTTATTCCCGCCGCTTCCGGGTCGAGTCCGGAAAACAACGGAGTACCCGAGGTCAACTTCTATAACGGTGTTGTTTTATTTAACGCACATGCCGTCGCAGAAGACGGCAGACGTAACGAATGGAAGATAGCTTTCAATCCATACCGAACCGCTTACTGCCTCGGTTCCTGCAGATTTATTAATAAATATTGCATTGCGCGAAACGCCTCACATTGCTTCATCGACTCAAAAGGAAATATCCGCGTTTGTATCGGGGCAAAGCCTTTATGCACCATCGACAATACCGGCGAACAGCTTAATCAGCGTATCGCCGAGATTGTCCGTGAAACTGAAACACGCAGAAACTGCAGGGCTTGTCATCGGTATGCAATCTGTCCACGATGCCTTTATCCGGTCGATGAAAAACGATATTGCGATTCAATAAAAACCGATCCGTACCGGTACCGTTATCTGATTCTAAGCGATCTCCTTGCCAGGTTGTCGGATTTTGATCCTTTTATGGAAAAGCACTCGCCTGTTGCCGTCAGTATTTCAACCGCGACACGGCGTTTCTGTATGACCGGCGCGACAAAACAGGCCCGTTCGAGTCTGCAGACACTGCCTGGAAGGTATGAATTGAAGAAAGGAATCATCCCTTTTATCTACAAAAACGATTATTACGCTTATCTTACTATTGATAACGTGATTGTTAAAATAGAAGCTGCCGCTTTTTTCCTTCTTGAATTTCTTGAAGACGGGGGCGAATTTCCGGAATTATCGACAGACGGGATGGCCGGCGAGACCGCAGCCGTTGAAGAATTCGATACGGAAGCGGCCCTTGCAACTCTGGAAAAAAGCGGGATAATTACCATAAAAAATACATACAGCGGGACGAACCATGTATAAAAATAACGAGATCTGGAAATGCGCCGACGGCTTAAAGGATAAAAAAATCGCCATCATAGGGATTGGCGGCCTGGGCGCCAACAGTTCCCTGTTGCTTACCCAGGCGGGGATTAAAACACTACGCCTGGTGGATTTTGATATTGTCGAGGCCTGTAATCTTAACCGCGGACAGGTGTTTACGTATAACGATATCGGAAAAAGTAAAGTGGATGTGGCGGCAGGGAACATCGGGCTTGTGAACACGGGTGTGGATGTGGAACCCGTGAATATGAAAATAAATTCGTACGAGGATGTGGTCAACGTGATTGCCGACATGGATTTTGTAATCCGCGCGGCCGATAAACCTATTCCGCTGTTTAATCACTGGTTCAACCAGGCTTGTCTCGACTACCGTAAACCTTTTATAACCGGCGGGATGAACGAATATACCGGTATATACGGACCCTTATGCGTACCTGGGAAAACCGCGTGTTTGGGCTGTAGCGGGACCATCGAACCCCATCAAAAGACCGTTTTACTGAACGGCGATTCCGTACTTTCTCCTTCATGGGGACCTTTGATGGGATTTATCGGCGATCTTATGGCAAACGACATTATCCATTATTTAAGCGGCAGGCAGCCAAAAGTGTTGTTCTATCAGTATGTACTGGATGCAATCGGTATGACGATTCTTCCCAAAAAAATACCCAAATATACGGAATGCCCATTTTGCGGCGATATAAATTATGAAGGATGAAATATGACATTGCCCGGGACGCACAAAATTCGAATCAAACCGTATCTCATGCTTACAATGGAGAATGAGCGGATATTTATCGGGGCTTCCAGCCGATTCAGAATCGTCATTGAAGATCCCGTTCAGGTTCAGGCTTTTCTACACCTTTATCCGTTTCTCAAGGGTGAATACTGCTTCCGTGAAATAACGAGCCGGGTGGATGAAAAGTATAAGGAGCATGCCGGGGTGCTTGTCGAACGTCTATGGGCCGATAATCTTTTGGAAGACACGGCAAAAGGGGACAATCAGGATTTTTTACCCGAAGAACTCGAGTTATATAGCCGCAATCTCCTCTTTTACGATATGCTGGCGTATCCGGGGAAATCGGCTTTGGATTATCAACGAAGACTCAAGAAATCGGTCGTTACGCTTTTCGGATTGCATGGCGTAGGAGCGCAAATTCTCCTGATGCTCAATCAATCGGGAGTCGGCACCATCATCGGTGTGGATACGGGGAAGGTCGATAAATTTCATCTCAACAGCAAAATACTTTATCAACTCAGGGACATTGGTAAAGACAAAGGAGAAGTCCTCACGAATCGCCTGAAGGAATTGAATCCATTCAACGAATTCAGATACCTGGATTACGAAAAATTACGCAACAATTCCTGCGGGTATGACACACTCATCCGAAATTCCGATTGTATGGTTTTCTGTCTGGAATTGTTGGCAGGCGCCCAGGAGTTCATTGAAAGCGTATGTATCCCATTTAATATACCCCATTTGATCGTCGGCAAGTACCGGCAGTACGGTTTTGTCGGTCCCCTGTTTATTCCCGGTCAGACGGCTTGTTATGTCTGCCGGCCGGAATTGACCCAAAAAATTTGGGAGCACGGTGCGGACAACATCGGCATCATAAAAAAGCTTCAATTCTTGAATAAACCTATCGAATTTTCACCCATCGATACATTGATCGGCAATTACGCAGTCGCCGACCTTATACGATATTGCACGAAATTGGAAAAACCCTCTTTGTTGAATATGCAATTTTTTTACGATAGAAACATCAACATGTGGTCGAACAAATCCGTTTATAGAAATGAGCATTGTCGTCATTGCCGGGGCGAACGGACGGATAGACCGCTTGTATCGATTAATTCACACCTGGCAATTCATAAGGAAGATATACTTGAAATCGTTCATTTCGATCGGGAAAAAGACAACCGGCAACAGCCTCTGCGTTATAAAGTGAAAGGCGAGGGCCACACCTATTATCTGTCGTTATCTGAAGAGCAATACCGCTTTTTATTTCTGATTAAAACCGGTCATACTATCGAAGCGGCTATGAATTTTCTTCCGCAGCTGAACGATTCGGATGCGGCCGGAATAATAACATTGTTATGTTGTGCACGATATATCAAAGCGGTAAAAGGTTATGAAATACAGACAATCGAAATAAAAGACTATTTTAATATTCATTTAAAACCGGTCCGGTTTACCATCGAAAAGGAAAAGGAGTATTACGCACTTCAGGGGGAAAAGGGACAAATACTTTATTTACCGGAGGAAAGCAAAGAAGCCTTGATGTTGCTGGAGGATAACGGCTTGGAGAAAATGAAGGCGCATATAATACAAAAATACAAAGCCGATAATCTTGATATTTTTCCGTTATTGGAAAAATTATACCGAAACGGTTTTGTCGACCATCTGATTCTATCATGAGGAAAAGCGATGCCGATACGGAATACTGATAATTTATTCGGAATATTTTCCGGAATATACGATTTGTTCGAAAAAGAAATAATCCCCGGTGATCTGTATTACGGATTCTATACCAGAATCTACGATTATATGGTAGGCGGGGTGAATTCTGATTTGCGGATATATCGTGATCTTCTGGAAAACCGTAAAGAAAAGAGCGTATGCGAGTTTGCGTGCGGAAGCGGACGGTTATTGCTCGAGATTGCAAAATCGAACGGCGTCGAAATTACCGGTATCGATTTGTCGGCCGACATGCTTGAAATTCTTCGTGAACGGATTGCTTTCCATCCTCTGGAGATTGAAAAAAGAATCGAACTCGTACAGGGCGATATGACGACGATCAAACTAGGGAAGAAGTTTGACATGATCTTTCTCGGGGCATGCAGTATCTGTCTGCTTCATTCCCGGTCGCAAATATTATCTTTTTTTGCCAACGTTCTCACGCATTTGAAACGGAACGGCATATTTGTTTTCGATTATCAGATTCCCGATTTCGACTGGATTAAAGCAAATGACGGGAAAATTAATTTTATACCGGTCAATAATTCGTATCCTAAACATTTCATGCTCATAGGAGAAAAGTATTTTATCGACAGGCGGTATTCCATCCTGAATTTCTATAATGAATTGGTCGAAGCGGACGGGATGACAAAACGCCACCTGGGCGCCACCAGGAAAGCGATCGTCGACGGAGAGGAAATAGAGCAATTGATCGTTCAAAGCAATCTGGAAATTACGGATACCGTGACGGTGAGATCGGAGCCGGATACGTGCATCAAAGGCATCCGTTATGTGATTTGCCGGCCGGGAAATTAAGCGGGAAGGGAAATGAAGCAGCCATTGCAATCGCATCTGAAAAAACTTATTTTGGAATTCCCACTTATTCAGCCCTATACGACGGTTCCGTTTTCCATGTTCGAGGCCGGAAACATTCCGGAAGGTGAAGGTATCCATGTGTATGATGAAAACGGCAAATGTTACATCGATGCCGCCGGCGGCTTGTGGAATGTAAGCTGCGGTCTCGGAAATAAAACAATAATTGATGCGATCGTCAATCAGTTGAATAAACTGGCTTACGCGCCCTTGTTTTGCGGCAAACATCCGCCGGCTGTGCGGCTGGCCGGCCGGCTCAATAAAATATTGCCTTCTCCTCTAAAAAAAATATTCTATACCTGTTCCGGTTCCGAGTCCATTGCCGTTGCCGTCAAAATTGTCCGGGGATATTTCAGTTTGAATTCCAACCGGAAAAAAAATATGATCGTCTGTCTGAAGAACTGTTATCATGGAATGTATTACTCCCGCAGTGGTACGGAAAGCGATATCGACGAGGGATTGCATCATTTTCAGCCTGATATACCAGGATTTATTCATATCAATCCGCCTTACTGCTACCGGTGCCCTTATGGAGAGAAACATCCTTCGTGCGGGCTGGTTTGTGCCGTGGAACTCGAACAGGTGCTTAAAAAAAATAAGGGAAGAATCGCCGCTTTTATGATGGAACCGATTATGGGATCGGCCGGTATTATCATCCCCCCGGCAGGCTATTTGAAACGCGTGAAACAAATATGCGGACAAAACGGAATTTTCATGATTTTCGATGAAGTCGCCACGGGCTTTGGCCGGACCGGAGAAATGTTCGCGGCTCAGCTCTTCAATATATCGCCGGATATCATGGCTTTATCCAAAGGCATGAACAGCGGCTATCTGCCTTTGGGCGCAACGGTATTTTCGGATGAAACAATTCTTCCCTACCTGGAACATAATATCGCTTTTCCCCTTGGTACGACCCAGGGTGGTAATCCGGTATGCTGTGCGTCCTGTCTGGCAACTATCGATTATATCGAAGAAAAAAACCTGCTTGAAAATTGCCGGATTATGGGGGAAATCCTGTTGCACGGGTGTCTTGAACTGCAAAATAAATGCCGCCATATCGGAGATGTTCGAGGACGAGGCCTGATGATCGGTATCGAACTGGTTCTCGATAAAAAAGACAAAATGCCCGTCGAGAATCGGCATATCCATGCAGTATGTTCGCTGCTGCGTGAAAATGGCTTGATCGTCTATCCCTCTCCTGTCGGATTCAGCATGTTCCCTGCTTTAACTATTACTGAAGTAGAAATCCGGCAGGTTCTCGAAAAGCTGGCATTGTTGGTTAATATTAAATTCTAGGCAAAGGCGTATGAAAACGGCAGTAGATATAATAGAAAACGAAAAGCCTGAAATTATTTTTGTTTTTCCTCGGCTCAATGATGCGGGAAACCGAATCAAAGCGTTTACCTATTCTTTAGGTAGCGGTTATATTCGCGCTTATCTCAAACAGCGGCAAATCGCCAGCCTGCAATATATCAATTATTCTCCCGGTACCGTACGTGAAGTTGCCCTCGATATCCTTTCTTATGGTTCGAACTGGGTGGGTTTCACCTGTTTCGATGATACGCTTTACTATTGCAGTATCCTGGCAAGTGAGTTGAAAAAGCTTCTGCCGGAGATCCTCATCGTTTTCGGCGGTCCAAGCACGACACTGGCGGACATGCTTATCATGGAGCATTGTCATGCAGTCGATGTTTGCAGCAGGCGCGACGGAGAGCTGACATGTTACGATTTGCTCCAAAAATATCGCAGCAAGGAAAATTTCCGTTCGATTCGCGGTATTACATTTCGGGCAGGAAGGGAAATTGTCAGGAATCCCGACAGGGTTGAGGAATATTGTGCAAAAAGAGAAAATGAACTCGATGTTCTCCCATCACCGTATCTTACCGGGATGTTTCCCGTTGAGGTAGGCGATGGTAATGTGCCTTTCGATACCGCCGTCCTGACCGCAAGAGGCTGCACTCACAAGTGCACTTACTGTACCAACGCCGCAATAAATATGTTTAAAATCCGATATCACTCCATCGATCGGGTAATAGACGAAATCGGATATCTGGCCAGTAACTTCGCGATAAAAAAGCCGATCCTTTTTTTTGATGATGCATTTACACTGAATATAGTGCGGGCCAAAAAAATATGCCGCCGTATTATCGAGGCCGGGCTCGATTGTATCCGGTTTGAATGCATTACACGCATCGATAAATGTGATGAAGAATTGTTTCACCTAATGGTTCAGGCCGGTTTCCAGAGTGTCGCTTTTGGATTGGAAAGCGCATCGGTTAAAGTATTGAACCTTATTAAAAAGGTGAGAAACAAACGGGCGGTCAATAATGATTATACTCCCGAAAAACGGTTCCTCGATACGATGCAAAAAAATATAAGATATTCGCTTTCATTTGGATTGAGTGCCGTGGTGAGTATCATCTCCGGTCTCCCCGGTGAGACGGCCGGTGAAATGAGAACGACATTGGATTTCATTAAAGAGCTTAATGTCCCTTATTATAATCACAATTATCTGAATGTAATTTATGGGACTGAGTTGTTCCGTACATGTGACGACTATGGAATACAAATAATTCCGTCCCCTTTTCTGCTGCCTTTTAAAATCGAGTTTGCTTATGATGTTTTTAGCGTTCCGCCCCTGCCGAATTCAATCGTCCACCATACATTAAGGGAAGAAGACGTCCGATTCAACAGGCATTTTATATCCGTCTTCAATACAAATAACGATCTGTTTACGGACGAGTCGATTGTTGTTATTGATTCCACCAAAGAAAACGATTCGGCTCTCTATAGCTGGCTTTCAGTCATTTTACATTTCAACAGCAGTCTTTTTATCGTGGATGAATACTGGACGTATAAAGCATATACGGATCGATTTGAATTATTTTCACGTTTCTGTGTTCCGGCCATAAGCTATAAAATGGTAAAAAAGAGTGATAACGGGCGTGGATTTTCCAATAAATCATGTACGAGTTATATGGTCAGGAGTTTTCTTGAAACCATTTTACAGACAAAGCATTATACTTTTCAAGGGGAGATCCCGTCCGAATTCACGCTTCAGCCTTATGATGAAGACGTTTCTGTTCCGGCAAATGAAGGGCGGACGATCATCCTTTTTTTCGATTCAGCCGATCAGATTGAGGATTATTTGACGATCAAAATCTCAGACATTAATGAAATTGTCCTTGATAAAAACAAAATTCGAGCCAAAAATTTCCTGCTTTTGAATAAATGCCGCTGGACGTACAATGGTAAGTGCGGTGTTTACGGACTGAATAAGTTGATCGTCCGTAACGGAAAAATCCATCCTTGTTATACGGACTGTCCTGTTGGAAATGTCGGAGATAAACCTGAAGCGATCAAGCTGAAACTCGAAACCATTCGAAAAGAAACGGAAAAAAAGCGGGGCTGTAAAGACTGTGCATTATACGAAAAGTGCGCTCGATGCCTGTTTTTACCGCCGTTTTTAACTGATGAGCAATATTGCCGGATAATGAAACAGTATCGAAATGATTGGGCGGTCTGGGAAATACCGGGTCTCATCTTCGAGATGATTAAAAGCAATATCCTGGATTCAGCAATGACGGAAAGAATGACAGTAACATGGCTGAATCTCGGATTCACGTCATCCGAATGGCGGTATAAGCCGGATATTTCCTTTCCGGATGGTCTGCTTCAGGTTTCAGTCGACGGGAAACATTATTTTTATTATACCATGAAAATGCAATTCATGAAATTATCGGATGTCATGAAAAGAATATGGGACGAAATTCACGCCGGAGTGTATGATTGGCCCGCCATTTATTCTCATTTGGCCGGATGTTTATCGATCTCCGAAACCGCTTGTAAAAATGCATATCAGAGAATGAAAGAGGGAATAGCGGTTTTACATAAATAATCAGGCATGAGAATTATGAATATCGACTATGGAAGGAGAAAAAGATGCAGAAATATTCGGTCGTATTTGTCTCGCCTCAATATGAAGATTTGAAAAACTCTTTTATGGGGATTACCAATAATATAGGGGCAGCCTATATCAGGGCTTACCTTAAAGCCCGCAATATCGAAACCATGCAATATATCAGAACACCTGACGTGACTTTACCCGTCATCGTGGAAGAAATTATGTCCTATAATACATCTCTGGTAGGTTTTACCTGCTATGACAAGACGTATTATATCAATAAACTGATTTGCAGGGAATTGAAAAAACTCAATCCCGACATCACGACCATTTTCGGAGGGCCGACACCGTCATCGGCGGATTATCTGATTATGGAAGACGAACCGGAAATCGATATCTGCGTACGTCACGAAGGCGAACAGACCATGTACGAGTTGATCGACCGCCTCTCACGGAATCTTCCGGTCGATGACGTACAGGGCATAAGCTACCGAAAGGATGGCAGAATAATCAGAAATGCCGATCGTCCCCAATTGGCGTCCGGTGAAAGAGGAGGAGAGCTCGATTTTTTACCTTCACCCTATCAGATGAATATGCTTTCGACGGATACAGCGGTTGTTCAATTGGTTTCTTCCCGGGGGTGCCCGTACAGCTGTATTTTTTGTAACAATTCGATTATGGGAAGACATAACATACGCTATCATTCGATTGACTATATAATGAAAGATTTGAGATATATCAATGTGGCCGCGAACGGCAAACCTGTAACGGCTTTTTTCGTGGACGATGCTTTCACTATCAATATCAATCGGGCCAAAGAAATTTGTAAAAGAATAATCGCTGAAAATTTTACGAATCTCAGTTTTATCTGCCAGACACGTATCGATTATGCTGACGGCGAACTTTTTTCGCTTTTTAAAGCAGCCGGTTTCACGGAGATTGCGTTCGGTCTGGACACGGCCTCGCCGCGATTATTGAATCTCATAAAGAAGGTACGAAATACAAGCGGAGAAAAAGACGGCTATGCCAAAGAAAAAAAATTTCTGGACGATTACAGGAATAATATACGACTGGCACGGGAGGAAGGATTGGACACCTATGTGAGCGTCATTTTCGGATTACCGACCGAAACGGAGGACGAAGCAAGGACGACGCTTGCATTTGTCCGGGATTTAGCGGTCAAAGGATATACTCACAATCTGCTGCAGGTATTTACCGGGACAGAAGTAGCCAATCGCATCGGCCCGGACCATATTGCTCCAACCGCTTACCTGCTGCCTTATAAAGTCACATATCCCTACGATGTCCATAAACTTCCCCATCTCGACAATTCCATGCATAGAAGGCTGTTTCTCGAAACAAACCACAAGGACCATATGGATTTTTTCCATCTATGGGGACTATCCGCCTGTACCGAACGCGAACGGGCTTTACGTATTGTCGGTTTGGAAAATTACAAGGCACCTCCGTCCGTGGTACTTGCCGATTTCCTGAAGAAAAATATAAAATTAGATACGATTTTCTTTTTTATTGATAATACCGTGCAATCGGATGAACAAGATATACATACACAAGAACTTGCTATGATGGAAGTCCCGTTACGAAAATACAATCAGGTGCGTATCTCGACTCCTTCCCCGGGATTACCGCCAAAAACGATAAAGGTAAATGATCTTTTCACTGAATATCAACGTGAAGAATTCGATTTCACTTACCTGCTTGAACCATTTTCCGGCTTCAGTGAAGAAGTCGAAAAATACAATACGATACATATTAAACAAATAAATAGCGAAAAAAGTCTGAATGCTTTCATCGAGGAAATGGAAATACTCACGAGTTTTGATATACACGAGATTCCGAAACTACTCGAACATTATTATTATATCGAAGATAAATGCAGATGGTCTTGCGCCTTTTGCCGGGCGCGACGGTTGCATTCTCTCTTTATCAATGAAAATGAGAAAATCAGACCATGCCTGCATGGTCGCTCGATCGGTACGGTACAGGATACCGTCGATGATCTTTTCATCACGATTAAAAATATAGAAAAAGAAATGATCGACAGAAGAGGGTGTAATACCTGCGCGGTCGAACATGTTTGTTCGAAGTGTCTTTTTTTACCGGATTTTTTATCCGAACGGGAATACTGCCGGATAAGAAAGGAATATCCTCATATATACAAGACGGTGGAACTGAAACAAATCGCGTACCAGATATTGTTTTACTCAAAAACCGGACAATTGAAATTCGACGCATTCCACGAACTTCAGATCTCCGGTTTGTTTTCGAATTTGTTCTATACAGGTGAGAAAATTTCATGTTCTAATCACGGGAATTACCGCGTGCGGAAAGATTATATTTTATTTCGTCTCGATAACAATTACTTTTTTTACAATATTTCCAAAACCCGATTGCTTCGATTAAGCGATAAATTGGCATGTATTTTCGAATTTATGGATAACCGGCCCGGCTGTGACAAAGAAGAGTTATCGGTCTGGGTGAGGGAAAACTACAGGATGGATGAAAGCGAGGCATCTCAGATGCTGGATAAAGCTTTGCTGATGCTAAAAAACATGAATGTCATTAATATCGATTGAATCCGAAAGAAGCTTTTCACGTTAAGATAAAGTCGGATGAAGCTTCATTGATCTATAAAAAGTATTACCCGGACTCAAAAGAACATGCTAAGATTATACTACAGATGTCACATCATTTGTTTGTACATGAGAATCTCCTGAACGGAAAGGAACAGTCGTTACGATGATAAACATGATATTCTGGTCATGGTGTTTTCCGCAAACCCTGCTCGGGTTTGTCATTTATTCGTTTTACCGGATACGGGGGATAGTGGTAAAAACGGAAAAATACAACCACGCGACCGTCGTCTATATACGGACGACATTGTTTACCGGTGTGTCGCTTGGTAAGTACATTATCGTCAACGAGACTGAAATCGGAAATCTGACGACGATCAGGCACGAGTACGGGCACACGCGGCAGAGTTTCATCGTCGGCGTGTTTTATCTCGTCGTGGTGGCGGTCCCTTCGATAATTCGTAACATCACCTGGCGGATAAAAAAATACCCTGTCAGCGACTATTACAAAGGGTATCCTGAAGACTGGGCAGACCGGCTGGGAGGCGTGACGCGATGACGGAGAAAACGAAAAGGCAGTTAGGCATCCTCGCGATTTTTCTCTCCATGTATGCAATTCTCATTTTTATCACGTATTCCTTTATCCCGATCGAAAAGCTCCTGCCACCCGGACAGTCGATGCCGGAGGCCGCGGCGGGGATGCCGGTCTGGGTTTTGGGTCTGATCGCGGCCGGGGCCATGTTTCTCATGTACGGATTGCTGGGGCTCGGAGGATATTTCTTTGCCGGAAAACTGGGGATTCCCCCCGTCTTTCGCGAACGGGCCGGGTGGAAGTCCTGGCTGCTCCTGCCAATGGTGCTGGGGCTGGGCTGCGGTATTGTGGTTGTCGTCATCGACCGGGTCTTTGCATTGGCCCGGTCGGGGGAAGGACTGATGCATCCCGGGTTTCCTATATCGCTCGTCGCATCGGCGACGGCGGGCATCGGTGAGGAAATCCTCTTCCGCGGATTCTTCATGGGGTTGTGGGCATTTCTCGCGAACCTGGTACTCAAACGGTGGAACAAAACCGGCGCCGCGTTATGGATCGGAAATGGTATCGCGGCTTTGGCCTTCAGTGCTGGGCATCTCCCTTCGGCGATGGTCCTCATGGGCGCTTCAAGTCCGATGGATATACCCCTTCCGGTCCTGATCGAGGGGCTTCTCCTCAACAGTTTTGTTGGGCTTATAGCCGGAGAGCGCTATATCCGTGACGGGCTGGTCGCCGCGATGGGCGTTCATTTCTGGGCCGATATTGTCTGGCACGTGATCTGGCCGTTGTTCGGGACGGGGATGTAGCCGGCGGCTATTTTTCCTCGAACCGCCCGTCGAACCAGTTGTAGATCGCCTTTATCCTGTTGGTGAGGGATTCAATCCTCCCTTCCGCGATGCCGAAAGGGTTGGACGACTCGAGGCAGGAAAATCCGTAAAAGAGAATATGATTGCCTTCCGGTATCATGATGATGTAGCTTCTCAGGTTGTGCGGATCGATGATGGGAATGAACAGGTACCAGATAAGGGTGAGATTTTCCATTTTCATAAAATGGCACCTTTCATTCGATGAATATTCTATCTCGCAGGTATAGTCACCGAACGACGAATCCTTGAAAAACGCGTAAAGCCGGTCGTTTGCCGGGATCGTCTTGACAAGGGGATCCGGTATCCGTTTCCTGGATGCCGGCGTCTCGATCACATACGCGTCGTGGTAAAATATCCGCATACGCTTCCTGCTTGCCGAATAGTACCGGATTCCCTTCAAGGTGCTGATCGACCGCAGTGTATTATACAGCAGGAGGTTGTGTTCCGGTGTTTCTGCGATATCGGTCTTTTTGGAAGTATGAAGGATAAGTATTTCCACCCCGATTAAGGGATTCATTTTTTTGATTTCCTCTTCCATTCGCTTCCTGTTGTCCGTTTCGGGTACCAGGGTGAGGTTTTCTCCTTTTTTAATGATGCGTGTGATTTCACCGTCGGCTTCGAGTATACGGGCCGTTTCCGGGTCGATGAAAGGGGCAAAAAGACGGTCGTCATCGGTTTTCATATCTTCTGCGCAACAAAAAACGGCAATGCCCAGGCAGATCATTGCTATAACGGTTGATTTCATGCTATACTTAAGGTACAGGATAGCGGATGATATTTCAAGAGAGTGGTTGATGAAAAAATGTGTTGTTTTTACTGGTGGCGGCACCGGCGGACATGTCTTTCCCGGGCTTGCCGTTATCGACCCATTGAGGCAGGCGTGGCATGGTGGTGAGATTGTCTGGATCGGTTCGGTATCCGGAATCGAGAGAAAGATCGTGGAATCGCACGGTATTCCCTATTACGGTATTCCGGCCGGGAAATTGAGACGGTATCTTTCTATCAGAAATTTCCTGGACATGTTTAATGTCCTTGCGGGGGTCGTCTGTTCGGTGTTTCTCCTTCTCAGACTAAGGCCCTTGCTTGTCTTTTCCAAGGGTGGCTATGTGAGTGTGCCGGCGGTTATCGCATGCGGGCTGCTGCGTCTTCCCGTTTTCACTCATGAATCGGATGTCTCACCCGGATTTGCCACCAGGATCAACGCGCGGTTTGCCGAATGTATCCTTACCTCGTTCAGGGAAACATCGGATTATTTTCCTCCTCCGATGAGATGCAAGATCGTCCATACCGGCAATCCGGTGAGGAAATCGATCGCCGCGGGGGATCCGAAACGAGGAAAACGGGCGGTCGGGTGCCCGGAATCACGGAAATTGCTGCTTATTCTCGGGGGAAGCCAGGGCGCGAGGTCGCTGAACAGGGCAATCGATACGATACTCGAACGGCTTCTACGGCAGTGGTTTGTCGTTCATCAAATGGGCGGGAAGTTGTACCGAAAAAGGGAAGTACCGGGGTATTTTCCGGCACCCTTCTTTACCGAAGACCTGCCGCATATTCTCGCGGCGGCGGACCTCGTCGTCAGCAGGGCGGGGGCGAACATACTCTGGGAGCTTGCCGTCTCCGGAACCCCGTCGATACTCATCCCCCTTGTCGATGGAAGCAGGGGCGACCAGATCAGGAACGCCCGGCACTTCATGGCCTGCGGGGCCTCGATTGTCGTCGAAGAGGGTCCCGGCTTTTCGAAAAAACTTCTTGATTATATTGAAATACTTTTTAATAATGATACAAAACGTGAAGAGATGGCCGTCTGCGCAAAGAATACGGGTTTGCCCGATGCGGCGGACGGTATCGTCACGTTAATCCTCAAGCGAGTGAAAGGCGAAGTAGTATGTTAGCGACACTGTTCAATATTTCCATTCTCGATATTATCTTTATCGTCGTCTGGATCGTGGTGACGATCAGGTGTGCGTTCCGCGGTTTTATCGAGGAAGTCCTCTCGATGGCGGGAATCATCCTCGGTATCCTCGGAGCAGTCTTTCTCTCCGGTCCCCTTGCCGTACTTTTGAACAACACGTTCAAACTCGGTATGTGGAGTCAGCTTATCGCCTTTCTGGGGTGTTTCGTCATCATCTACCTTATCGTCAAGGTACTCGAGAGCGTTATCAGAAATATCTTCGACAAACTGAATCTTGAAAAGCTCGACAAGGCTTTGGGTTTTGTTCTCGGTATCGTCGAAGGGTTCCTTCTGATTTCGGTCGCCATCATACTTCTCAATCTACTGACATGGCTTCCTTTTGATCTGAAGACGCTGGTGAAGGAGAGTTTTATCGCCAGGACCCTGATGCCGGTCATTATCCCGTTTACGGGATCACTGGGTACCGTCATGAACGATCTGATCGATCGTTTTTTCGCTTGCATGTGAAGCAGCCGGGATAGGAAACGGTATTTTTGGGATATATCGCGTCGTTCCGGACGGATGAGGTGAAGGGTATAAAGAAACGGGAAGGTAATGTTTGAAAATATAATCGGACAGGACAGTACAATCGCGTCGCTCAGGAAAGAAATCGCGGCGGGAACCCTTCCTCCGGCCATGCTTTTTTACGGACCCCTCTATTCCGGAAAACTCTCCTGCGCCCTCGAGACGGCACGGGTCCTCACCTGTGATAAGGGGAACGGCGAGTGGAGGTGCGATTGCGCGGCCTGTTCCCGGCAAAGGCTTCTGCTTCATCCGAACCTCCTTCTTCTCAGTTTCCGGAATTTTAACGAGGAAATTTCAGCAACCGCAGATGTGTACCTCAAAACGCACAAACATTCGGCACAATTTCTCTTTATCCGTGCGGTTCGAAAATTGCTTTTGAGGTTCAATCCGGTTCTCTGGGAAGGCGAGGAGGCCAGGGTGAGGAAGTACGGTCCGTCCATCGAACAGATTGAAGAAGCCCTGGACGTTCTCGCGGACACCTCCCATTCCTCGGACGACACCTCCGGCGGGGAAGACAAAGATGCGAAAACGGTAAGGAAAACGGTGGGGTCTATTGTGGAACTCTCGGCCGGATTATCTGAGTTTTCCAAAACGGAAAATGTTCCCGTGAATCTGATCCGCCGTGCCGTCTACTGGGCGCATATTACGGCAACGGATTCAAAAAAGGTGATTATTGTCGAAAACTCGGACAAGATGCTCGATGCATCGAGCAACTCACTCCTGAAAGTCCTCGAAGAACCCCCGGAGGATCTCACCCTTATTCTCCTTACCACCCGTAAAGGGGCCTTGATCAGAACCATTCTTTCACGGCTCAGACCGTATCCCTTTTTTCAGCGGGATGAGCGGACCGAGGCGGTCATTCTCGAGAAAATTTTTCATGACCTTTCGGGAGAATACAAAACCTTACGGGAATATTTTCTTGCCTGGAAAAATCTGAACCCGGTCTTTCTGAAATCATTGGCGAACAGATTTCTCGAGTTCGTCCTCGCCCCGGATTTAAGCGAGCCCGAGATTCTCGAGGAAATGAAAGAACTTTTTGGTCAGGGTTCACAAAAAACCGCTTTTTTTTCTTTTTGCGAGGAACTTTTTCAGAGATTCGGCGATATTCTCAAATCATCATCGTCTTCCGGGAACGGGTTCGAACAGATCGAACGATGGGCGGCCCTGTTGCGGCAATCCATAAGCGATGTCGAAGTATTGAATCTCAGTCCTAAAAATATTCTTCAAACCCTTTACTATAAAATGAGGGCCGCGGTATGAAGCAATTTATAAAAAAAGCCTTTTTGATGTTCGACAAGCTGGACAGGGAACAGATCAAAAAGATACTGCAGAATATCGCCTCGGAAAACGAGTTGTTCCAGATGGTCCTCTATTCCATGACCGACGGGGTCATCGTCGTCGACAAGGAGCACAAGATCCAGTTCGTCAACAAAGCGACGAAGCGGCTTATTCCGTTTACCCGGGACGAACTGATCAATGCGAAATTGTGGAAAGTGGTCGATGACAGGGAGATTTCGGCTTTTTTCCGGGACAGCCTTATGAGGCAGGAAAAGGTCGTGGACAGGACGTTTTCTTTGGGAAACGGCCATACGCGTACCGTCGCCTGCAGCCTCATGCCCCTTGTGAGGGAAAAACGGGTTCAGGGGAATCTCATCCATATCGAGGATATCACGGAAAAACGGGCAAAGGAGGCGCGCTTGCGGCGCGCGGAAAGTCTCGCCGCGCTCACGACACTGGCCGCCGGCGTCGCCCATGAAATCAAAAATCCATTGGGTTCGATCGGTATTCACATTCAACTCATTCAGAAGCAGATGAGTGACAGGGAGACGATCAAAACCCGCGATATCAGCACATATCTTAATGTCATCAATGAAGAGGTCAACAGACTCAACAAGGTAATTCTGGACTTTCTCTTTGCCGTACGGCCCATCGATACCGAACTCGAGATCAGGGACCTCAACCAGGTGGTCAATGAGTTGCTCGAGTTTCTCAAATACGAACTCGAAAAGGCGCATGTCGGTCTTGAAGTGAAGCTCGGCCGGATACCCCGTATCGAAATCGATGAAAAGTATCTCAAACAGGCATTGCTCAATATCATTCAGAATGCGCTCTCCGCAATGCCCGAAGGGGGAACCCTCAATGTGGAATCCCGCCGGGACGAGGACAGGGTATGTCTTGAGATTACCGATACGGGAAAAGGTATACCTCAGGATATTATGGACAAGATCTTCGAGCCCTATTTCACGACAAAGGATTTCGGTTCGGGTCTGGGGTTGACGCTGGTGTATAAAATAATAAAGGAACACAACGGCGATATTTATGTCGAATCGAAAGAGGGGAATGGAACGACCTTTGTTTTGAGTTTTCCGATTCCCCAGAAGGAAAAGAGACTGCTTGAATATGCCGGGGAGGAGACGGACGATGAAGTTTAATGTCATGGTCGTTGACGATGAAAAGAATATAAGGGAGGGATTGGGCAAAACACTCGAACTGGACGGATACGAAGTATACCTTGCCGCCGACGGCGATGAAGCGTATCAGCAGCTGAGGGAGACGGAAGTCGACCTGATTATCGCCGACCTCAAGATGCCGAAACTTTCCGGCGAAAAACTCCTGACCATGGTGGTGGCGGAATACCCCGCGGTTCCGGTCATTATCCTGACCGGTCACGGTACCATCGAAACCGCGGTGAAGGCGATGCGGGACGGGGCCTATGATTTTCTCACCAAACCGATAAACCTCGACCGGTTTTCCCTCCTGGTCAAACGCGCACTCGCCAACCGGGAACTTGTCCTTCAGCACCGCGCCCTCCAGGAGGAACTTGACAGAAGAAAACAGAAGCAGTTTCCGAATATTATCGGGAGAAGCGCGGAAATGAAAAAAATATTCGAAATCGTGAACCAGGTCGCGCCCACCAAGGCTTCCGTGCTGATTACCGGTGAGAGCGGTGTCGGGAAAGAACTTATTGCCGACGCGATTCACTATAATTCTCCGAGAAGGGACAAGCCTTTTATCAAGGTCCATTGCGCGGCGCTGAGTGAATCGCTTTTGGAAAGCGAGCTTTTCGGGCATGAAAAAGGGGCGTTTACCGGGGCGATCAGCAGGAAAAGGGGCAGGTTCGAACTCGCCGACGGCGGAACGATTTTTCTCGATGAAATCGGGGAAATCAATCAGAATATACAGATAAAAATACTCCGTGTACTTCAGGAAAAAAAGTTCGAGCGTGTGGGTGGTGAGGAAACCATCGAAGTGAATATCAGGCTCATATCCGCGACGAACCGCGATCTGCTGGAAGGGATACAGAACGGCGACTTCAGGGAAGATCTCTATTACCGGTTGAATGTCGTCAATATCAATATTCCCCCGCTGAGAGAACGTAAAGAGGATTTGATGCTGCTTATTGCCGCGTTTATCAAGGAGTTTTCAAAGGAAAATAATAAAAATATCGACGGAATCGAACCGCGCGCACGGAATTCCCTCTACAATTATTCCTGGCCGGGAAACGTACGGGAGCTTAGAAACTGTATCGAAAGTTCCGTGGTGATGGCCAAAGGTTCGATCATTACATCGGACGATCTGCCCTCGTATATCAAGGCCGACTCGGAAAATTATATCAAGCTGTCGCTGGGAATGACCCTTGCCGAGGCGGAAAAGGAAATTATCCGTAGCACCCTTACCTACCAGAAAGGCAATAAAACCAAAACCGCCGACATCCTGGGAATCGGGAGAAAAACCCTCCACAGGAAATTGCGCGAATATGGATTCAATTGAGGTTATCGGGTTTGAAACAGGCGGTTTTATTCCGATTTGCCTTTTTCTCCGCTTTCTTCCTTTTTTTCCGGTTCGTCGGCTTCCTTTTCGCCTTCTTTGAGTCCTTTTTCAAATTCGGCTTTTGCCTTGCCCAGGGATTTTGCGAATCTGGGTATGGCGGACGCGCCAAAGAGGATTAAAATGGCCAGAACGATGAGGATTATTTCCGGAGCCCCCAAACTGGAGAGGAAAATAGTCGCCATATAGTTCTCCTTATAATAAATAATACATATGCCGTTTCACCTGTTCATTACTCATGATCGATCGGTTTTATGCTTTTGCGTTCTCTTTGTTTTTTCCTTTTTCTCCGGCCCGTTACCTTTGGTGATATCGGGCCCGGCGGTTTCCGGCGGGGTCCGAATGTCATATTCGATTTCCCTGATTTTCCTCGTGACTTCCCTGTTGTAGCGTCGCAGATTGCCATACAAATAGCCGGCTTTCCGGAAAAATCCGGGGAGATCCTCCGGTTTAATGAAGATAATAACAGCCATGAGGATAAGCAGTATTTCCCATATTCCGAGTCCGAACATCGTCTTTTCTATATCCTTGATATAATAGTGGCCCTAAACAACGGCAAAGTCAATGCCCGGGGATAAATAATTGAAAGGTAACGGATCGGTCGAATCGGCTCCGGCCGGTTTACGCGGAGTTTTTCTTTTGTGCGTCGTCCTCGACCCGCACGACTTTCTTCCTTGTATTGAGGTAATGGATAAAACCATATCCCATCATGCTTCCTATCCAGACAATGAGGATCAGATATACATTGGATTCCTTGGGCATGATGACGGATGTTATGGCGATTATACTCAGATAAAAGCAGACGCTGTAGATGAGGGCGAGTATTTTTTTCTCATTCAGACCCATATCGAGAAGTTTGTGGTGTATATGTTCTCTGTCCGGTGAAAGGATTGTCCTCCCTTCACTTATTCGCCGTACGACCGCCGCGAGGGTATCCATAATCGGAACAAGCAGAAGGGTGACGGGCACCAAAACCGTCGCAAAGGACGCGGTTGTCGAAATTCCCATAAGCGGCAGTATTGAAAGGGTAAAACCGATGGTAAGGCTTCCGCAATCTCCCATAAAGATTTTTGCGGGGGGGAGATTGAAAAGAAGAAAACCGGATGTGGCGCCGAAAAGCGTGAATGCGATGATCGAGGTTGCGATCTGACCCTGGATGAGGGATATGATTCCCATGGAAAGTGAGGCAAAAGCGGCGATACCGCCGGCCAGTCCGTCCATCCCGTCGACAAGATTTATCGCATTGGTAATGGCGACAATCCAGAGAATGGTCACCGGATATGCGAATATTCCAAGAGAAATGGTCCCGACGTATGGTATCGGCAGGGACTTTATGGTGAAACCGGCGAGCGTGACAAAGGTTGCCGCGATCATCTGAACGGTAAGCTTGACGATGGCCTTCTGGCTTTTCACGTCATCGACCAGTCCGAGGACATGGATCATCACGATGCCGGCGATAATGGGAATATACCGTGGTTCGAGGAGATACAACATGGTTTTGCCTGAATTGAAATAGGCGACAAGGGAGACGGTAAGGCATGTTGTCATGAGAGAAATAAATATACCCACTCCGCCGATACGGGGGATAAGCCCTGTGTGAATTTTACGTTTATCATGATTGTCGAACAACCTGAAACGGATGGATGTCCTGATAATAACAGGGGTAATGAGAAAGTTAATGATAAAGCCGATAAATATCGAACTCAACGGTATATACATCGTTTCCATACTGTATTAAAGTATAACACCCTTTCTTAAAAAAACAGGATAATTAACAAAAAAAAAGAAAAAAATAACATATAAAATGCCAAATAACCCCACTAAATATTTCCTGTTCTTTTTCTTTCATACTCCCGTATCCTGGCAAATGACTCGTTTATCTTCTTTGTGATTTCCGTTGCTATCTTTAATTTATTCGGATTGTTGGCGAATTTATCCGGATGATACTTTCTGAGCAGTTTTTTATATGATTTCTTTACTTCCAGGAAAGAACTGCCGAAAGGAACCTCGAGATTCGCATAATCCTTTTTCAGATTGTCCGTTTCCGGTTTTTCTCGGCTTCGATAATTGTCCCTTCCTCTTTCGTACCGCCGTTCTTCATCGCCCCCGGATTTTCCCTCATTGAGGAACGCATCGAGTTCCTCCCATGCATCCTGGAGATCGGGATCGTAATACCGCTTTTTTGTATTCTCGTACGAAGACGAATCGAACGGATCGTCATTGATGACCGACCGGAAAAGGTTCACCAACCTGTCAAATATCTGATCCAACTTTCTTCCTCTACTTCAATAACATTAATTCCATAAAAGCATAATCAATTGAAAAAAAAATTACAATCCAAAAATACGAAAATGAAGCCCAGTACGCCTGATTTTCTCAAAAAAAACCGTTTCTATTCGAAAAAAATCCTGTGCAGCCCCTTTAACGCATTATCGACTTCTTTATCCGGGACGACGAATGAAAGATTGGTGTCCGATGAACCGAGGGATATCATTCTGACGGGAATTTCGGTAAGGCTGCTGAATACCCGTGAAATGATCTGGGGATTTTTCCAGAGACCGAGGCCGACGAGACAGACGATGCTCTTGTCGCCTTCGATCGTGATATTTCCGATGTTCTCGAGTTCCCGTGTGATCTCATCGATATGTCCCGTATTGTCGATTGTCAGCGAGACCGATACCTCCGAGGTGGCGACGAGGTCGACCGATGTTTTATACTTTTCAAAGATTTCAAATATGCGTCTCAGAAAACCATAGGCGAGCAGCATTCTGTAGGAGGTAATGTTGATAACCGTAATGCCTTTTTTACAGGCGAGGGCTTTGGGCCCTTCCGAGGGAACCTCGGCGACGATCCATGTGCTCTCACCGCCCGGGTTGCCGGTGTTCCGAACGGTAACCGGAATTCCGAGACTCGTCGCCGGCTGAATGGTCGACGGGTGGATGACCTTTGCCCCGAAATAGGCGAGTTCGGCCGCTTCTTTGTAGGAAATACGGGGGATTGTCGTCGCTTTTCCGACGATACGGGGATCGGAGGTCATGATACCGTTGACATCCGTCCAGATCTGGATCTCTTCGGCACCGAGCGCCGCGCCGATGATCGCCGCCGTGTAATCGGAACCGCCCCGTCCGAGAGTGGTCGTAATGCCGCTTTTGGTCGATGCGATAAAGCCCTGTGCGATATAAAGTTTCCCGGACGAGGGTTTGATCCTGTCCCTGATGAGCGAATTGGTCAGTTCCTTGATGGGTTGCGCATTGGAAAATGTGCTGTCTGTTTTGATAATCTCCCTGGAATCGATGAAAAAGGTTTCGATCCCGAGTTCCCCGGCGCGATGGGCGATAATGATTGTCGAAAAGAGTTCTCCGAATGCCAGAATCGCGTCATTGCTTCTGGGCGTCCAGTCGCGGAGAAGGGATATCCCCTTGATGAGGGAACCGAGTTCCTTGAAAAGGTGCTCGAGTGATTCGGTACACTCACTCAGATTCCCGCCGGTGATGAACTTCCGCGCGACTTCGAGATGGGAGGCCTTTATTGTTTTTAGTATTTCAACCGCTTTTTCCCGTTCGCCGCCGCCCGCGAGATGTGCAATCTCCTGCAGCCTGTCCGTTGTCTTTCCCATTGCGGAGGCGACCAGAACCGGCGCCCGGCCGAGTTCCTTCCCGGTTATGGCGATGGCTTTGTCGATCCATTCCGCATCTCTTACCGATGTGCCGCCGAATTTTAATACAACCATTGTCTCTCCTTGCCCTCCCTGTTCTTCCGAAAGCTTGTATTCGCGACGTTTCCTGTTGAACCCTAAGATCACCTCCGGCCGGTCTTATCATGATAACCTGAATATCGGATTTTTTTTATTTGATGTAACTATACATGATCTTCGGATCGGCAAACCGTACCATGTAAATCAAAGGCTGTCAAGAGAATGGATTATGCCGTGTATGGGGCTTTTTTATTTTCGGGGGTTGATTCGCAGTACTCTTTTTTTGTATAACTATGCATACGATGACCGGACGTTCGGGATTGTCGGACTTTCGTGAGGTATACGGCTTTCGGTTTAAGGAATTGACAACGTATGGAAATAAAAATAATCGGCGCTGGCGCCGTCGGGTCCCTTATCGGGGGGCTCCTGAGTATCAAAGGATCGGATATCTTTTTTTTAAAAAACCCGGAAAATAAAAGCACGCCCTCGAGCCATAATCTGCGGATCGTCCTTCCGGACAGGTGGCTCGTTGTGGAGGGGATCTGCAAAGATGGAGAACGGAAAGCGGACATGCTTTTTGTGACGTTAAAGCGGCACCAGGTAAGGGAAATCACAAAGGAATACCTTCTTCCATATATGGAAGATGAAAAAAGCGAAATCATTTTCTTCAATTGTGATATCTTCGACTTGAGCAATTTCAAGCCGGGTAATACCCCGATTTCATTCTGTTTGAGTCTGCTTTGTTCGGTAAAGCTTCAATCCGGCGATGTCGAATTATGTTCCTCTTCTTCTTGTCTTATTGTCGAAAAAAAGAAACATCTGAAAAAACTCTTTGCCCCGCTCAAGGATTTCGGTATCAAGGTGTTGTGTGTCGATGAGTTCGAGCCATACGCGAACTCTTTTTTTCTTACACAACTCCTCTTTCTGCCTGTGGCGATGTGCAATACGACCCTCTCGCACTTTCTGTCTTACAGGGAAGGAAGGGAACTCGCCGTCCGTGTCCTTCATGAGGGTATCAAAACATTCGAAAAGACCAGACTGCCCCTGGGAAGACTCCCGCTGCTCGATCCCCAGGATCTCATGATTCAGCTTCAGAAAAAGCCGGGAAAATACGATTCGGCGCGCTATGAAGCGGACAGGTCGTACAACAGCCTTCTTCAGTCGATTCTGCTCGGCAAGCAGACGGAGGTCAGGGAACTTAACGGCAGGTTGATCACCATGGCAAAGGACGCGGGGGTCGATCCCGCATGGAACTGGGCGCTTATGCAAAAACTAAGCAGGGTACAGCGAATCGGTTTTTATATGAATCCGGCGGAATTGCTGAAAGGGATCAAATGAGTTTTTCCGAACGGCACGAAATAGCTGCTTGATTATTTTAAGTTTCTTTACTATCCTGTGATATTGATATTAATACAAAGGATACAAATCATGAAGAGGAAAGTCAGTTTTTTTACAATGGTGTTGACGGCAATCATTGCCCTGGTAACGGCAGGATGCAGCGGAAACCGTGTCGAAGGCCCCGCCATAAAATTCGACAAGCAGGTATATAATTTCGGCGAGGTCGATGAAGGGACACAGGTGGAACACGCTTTTTCATTCTCGAATCCCGGCAGCGAAATGTTGATCATAAAAAATGTTCATCCCACCTGCGGTTGTACGGTAACCGGTGACTATGACAAGGAAATTAAACCGGGGGGGCGCGGAAAGATTCCCCTGGTGTTGAATACCCGTGGATATCAGGGGGACGTGGTAAAGACGATCCGTGTTGAAACCAACACGAGCGACCCCCAGCCCATGAATCTGACACTCGAAGGCACGATCAAGGTGCTGGTCTCAATCGATCCCGGGACACTCTGGCTCGGGAATCCGAACTCGAAAGATGTCACTCTCGCGGGCAGCATGACGATCAAAAACAACATGAACGCCCCGATGAAGATAGAGAAACTCACTGCTTCGAACGGCAGGACGAATATAAATCTCGTGACCGTCAGGGAGGACAAAGAGTACAGGATAGAGGTGACCGTGAATCCGCCCCTTGTAGAGGGCCATGTGCGCGAAACAATCCATCTTAAAACAAGCCTGAAAGAAAAACCGGATATCGATCTCGTTTATGCGTATTATCTCCCGCCCCTTCTCGATGTCAATCCAAAGGAGATCTTTATCCAGCCCGAATACATTCAGGACACACCCCAGAGCAGGGTCATCACCATCAACAGCCGCTTTGAGAACCCGATCAGAATCAGTAATGTGGTGACTCACGGTAAAAATTTCGAACACTCGATCGAGGAAGTGACACCGGGTAAGGCCTATCACATTATATTGAAGTTCAATCCCGGTTTTTCCTTTGAAGAAAACGAATTCGTCTATGTCACCTTTCAGGTAATGAACGCGCCGAACGATCCGGTATTCACCATACAGGTGAGAGAACCGGTTAAAAACTAACGATGTCATACCGGCCATACGGATGAAAGAGAAACCGCCGGTGTTGTTCCCCGACTCCGGCGGTTTCACGTATATTCCCGCAAGACGTTTCCCCTTTACCGTTTTCCCTGCTCCCGTCTTTATCCGGCAGAATTCGGTACTTACCGGCAGAATTCGGTACTTACCGGCAGAATTCGGT
>JAFGHO010000060.1 GCA_016930085.1 Spirochaetales bacterium | reverse complement strand
TAAGCGACTTCCGCTTGTCGTTGACATCGATGACCACATCCCCGTAATTGTTCACGATACCGTCGAGGACGGAAATGACGAGTGCCAGCGCGGCGCTTATGAGACTCACGATGACAGGACCGATCAATAGTTCCAGGTTCACCCGCGCCTCCTTACTGTACCCTGAGCATGCCGGAAAAACCCATAAACGCCATGGCCATGAGCCCGATGATAATGAAGGTAATGCCGGGCCCTTTCAGGCCCGCCGGGACCGGCGCCTTTTCGACCTTTTTCCTGATCGCGGCAAGACTGACGATCGCGAGCCACCACCCGATACCCGATCCGAACCCGTAGATGACGGACTGAAGGAGTGAATACCGTCTGATTTCAAGAAGCAGTGACACTCCCAGGATGGCGCAATTGACCGTGATGAGGGGAAGGAATATCCCAAGTGTCATGTAGAGCGCGGGCGAAAGCCGGTCGATGATCATTTCGAGGACCTGGACCACCGCCGCGATCACGATGATGAACACGATGAACCTGAGATAGTGAAGTCCGTTCGGTTCGAGAATGAGGTGGTAGACCGCCCAGTTGACGGCCGATGTGACGGTGAGTACCACGATCACGGCAAGGCCGAGGCCGTGGGAGGATTTGAGGTCCCTGGAAATCGAGATAAAGGAACACATACCGAGAAAATTGGCAAGGAGAATATTACTCGTAAAAATCGATGCGAAAAATAGAATAAAGGGATCGATCTCTGGACTCATTTCTTTTTCTCCTCTCTCACCATGATGCTTTTTGCGATCCAGATAATGATACCGATGATAAAAAAGGCGCTCGGCGGGGTCACCATGATCGTCCAGTTGACGAAGCCTTCGGGGAGAACCCGGTATCCCAGCAGGGTCCCGAAGCCGAGCAGTTCGCGGATTACGGCCACGAGCACCAGCACCCCCATGTAACCCGTTCCGGAGGTAATACCATCCCAAAGCGAGATAATCGGGGGATTGGACTGGGCGAATGCCTCGGCGCGGCCCATGATGATACAGTTGGTGATGATCAGCCCGACGTACGGGCCGAGGGCTTTTGATACGTCCGGAAGCAATGCCCTGAGCACAATGTCCACGAGAATCACATAAAAGGCGATAATCAGGGTCTGCACGATCATCCTCACGCGCCGGGGGATGAGTGATTTCATGATCGAGACGGTAAGGCTGGAAAAGCCTGTCACAAAGACTACGCCCAGGGCCATGATGAGGGTGTTGGTGAGGGTATTGGTCACCGCCAGCGCAGAACAGATGCCGAGTATCTGGATGAAAACAGGATTTTCCGTCCAGATATTCTTTTTGAGAACGTCGAGGGATTTATTCTGCGCCATCGGTATCCTCCAGAATATTCCCGAGTTTCGCGAGGGTATCGTTGATGATGATGCGCATCCGCTGCGAGGTCTGCGTGGCGCCGGTAATGCCGTCGAACGAAGCGTTCGAATGGTCCGTGTCGTAGACCCCTGTCGTCGTCATGCCGATGCCGTCCCCCGGCCCGATCGCCTCACCGTCAAACTGCTCCCTGAACGCCTTTTCCGAAATACGGCCGCCGAGTCCCGGTGTTTCGTTATGGTTCAGGATCTCGAGGCCGGTTATTCTTCTCATATCACCGGTAACGGCAAGCACCCCCTCGATCGTTCCCCAGAGTCCCCTCCCGCTGAAGACGGCCGCGTACAGCCTTCCCGAAGGGCCGTCATAAAAATAAAGCTCCGTCCCGTTCGTCTCTTTTTTTTGTACGCGTTCATCGAAGACGGCATACGCATCATCGTTATTCACATACGAAATCCCCAAGACATTCAGTACCGCTTTTCTCAACGCAATCACCGCGTTGTGCTGCGTCCGCTCGGCGGTCGTCACGTTCACTATTGAAAGAAGAAACACGAATAAAAAGGTAGTAACGAGCATAAACACCACGGTATACAACAATCCCTTTTTCATGTGTCCGCCTTTTTCTTTCTCTTTGCCGTCATCTCGTCGAGGAGCATGGCAAAGGTATTCCCGATCATGACCCCGAAACTCGTCCCTTCCGCAAACGACGGGGAAAAAGTACGGATAAGGACGGCGACCGAGCCGATGATCATTCCGTAGAGGATTTGCGCCGGCTTGTTTTTCGGCGCCGAAACCGGATCTGTCGCCATGAAAACAGCCACGAAAACGATACTCCCCGACATGAGGGCGGGCAGGGTCGCGAGTGCCCCCGGCACACCGGCCATATCGAAGATGCCGGTCAGAAGCGCCGCCGAGCCCAGGGTCGAAAGAATGATGACCCAGCTTGCCGTGCCGGTTGCGGCAAGAAATATTCCCGCAAGAAGAATCAGTATCACGGGGCTTTCCCCGATCGTACCGGGCCTGAACCCGGCGGCAAGGGAAAGGAGGTCCGGGGTTCCCGCCCCCCCCGCCGCCGAAAGGGGGGTCGCGGCGCTGACCGCGTCGATACCGAAATTGCCGCCGGCGATCCAGCCGGCCGTCATAAAGGCGGGAAAGGTGATATAGACGAAAAGCCTTCCGGTCACTGCCGGATTGAAGGGGTTGCGGCCGAATCCGCCGAAGACCTCTTTCCCGATGACCACACCGAAAACAATACCGATCCCGGCCACCCAGAGGGGAACATCGGGCGGCATGGAGAGGACATAGAGGCTGCATGTCACGAGCACCGCTTCCGTTATTTTTTTCTTTTTTATCTTCTCGAAAATCGCCTCGCAGACGATTCCGAGAGGAAAAACGACGAGGACGAGAAAGAAAAGGCGCAGGCCGTAGAGGTACGCGCCAAAGAGGAATATGGGGATGAGGGAGAAGAGGACCTTCCTCATCATAGTCTGTTTCTGTAAAACCTTCGATAACACGATAGCCCCCGGTTCCTTTCCCGTTGAAGGATGCTTTTGACAGCCTTATTCTATTGAACGAGTGAAAAAGTGGCAAGGGTTTTTGGATTATATTTTATTGATCGTATTAGCATTGATAACAACGCTTGACTGTCAAAATCCGATGTACTATTATTTTATACAGATAAGGGATTGCCATGAATAACGACATTATTCCGGGTTTCGATGAAAACAAGGATGAGAGTCTTAAGATCAGGCTCGAGAAGTTCGGTGACGGCAATAGGGTCATGGCGTTTCATCTTCACGGTTATATCGATACCTACAATTCCAATAACTTCCAGAACAGGATCGGCAAGGCGATCGAATCGGGTTACATGAAACTCATATTCGAATGCGGCGGACTGAACTATGTTTCGAGTACCGGAATCGGATCATTTACCGCGTTTCTTAAATCGGTCAAACCGGCCGGCGGCGATATCGTTCTCATCGATATACAGCCGAAAGTCTATGAAGTGTTTCAACTCCTCGGATTCTCGCAATTTTTCAATATCAAGGATTCGCTTGCCGATGCGGTCGCTTTTTTCAATGCAGGAGATGTATCTAAGAAATCCGAAACATTCCCGAAAATTGTTTCATGTCCGTCATGTTCCAAAAAACTGAAAGTGCTAAAACCGGGACGTTTTCGATGCAGCGTTTGCCGGACGATTATCGTTGTAAATAAAAAAGGGGCTTTATCCCTCAATCATGATCATGTATTGTGAGTAAATGAAAAGGCTACTTTTCCGCTATTGATTTAAAAAGCGGGCTTACTTTCAAATATTCCAGCCCCTCCATTTTTTCATTTATAAATTTGATGTTTCCGTGAAAATCATCTTCAAAAAATATCTTGATATAGGTTATCCGTTTTCGTTTTATGAACGATATTTTCTTGACGTCGAAATCGAAAAAACCCAAAAAATCGAAAACGAGCGTGCTGTCGATCATCTCTTTCATTTCGTCACGCAGTTTGCAGAACAACATGGCGGCATCCTCAATCCGCTTGATTCCCGAAACGACGATATTTATATTTTTATCGATCATCTTGTCGTAGAGTTTATTGATAAAACCGTAAAGGTAATTGGACGTCTCGTAATCATTCTTGACGACGAGCACGATATGATCCACGCATTGATAGAGATAGGTGAGTTCGGAAAGAAGTTCTCCGAACATCACGATACATGAAAAATCATTTTCACGGCCTATTACCTCCTGAGACTTTTTTCCCTTAAGAATAGAATATAGCTTTTCAAACGGAATCGACGGTATCGCCATATCCGTATAATAGTCGAATATGTCATTGTTCTTCGTGTTGTTTTTCTCTTTTATCGCTTCCTCGATAAAACACCTGTTGTTGACAACCAGATCGATCAAAAGGGGCTTCTCTCCCATGAGTGCCTTTTGATAGAGAAGGTTTTCGATAAAGAGGTTTCTGTTTCTCAAATCTTCATTGCCTGTTACGAGATATATTTTCGTTTCTTTCATAAGCGGCCGCTTCCGTCAAATCTTTTTAAAAAATTCGATAATTGCATCGATATATTTACCATCATATTTCTTTCTGCCGAGATCGCGCATCACAATCGCTGCCGAAGATATGGTCATCTTTTCACGATTAGGCCTGTCGCTCGTCAATGCCTCGAATGTATCAGCAACGGCGATAATTCTTCCGAACTCGGGAATATCTTCTCCCCTGCATCCTTTCGGATATCCCGTACCGTCGAGGCGCTCGTGGTGAAAAAGAATACCGTCACTTACTTTTTGAGGTAATTCTATACCTTTTTGCCTGAAATAAAGTATTCCGTTTTCAGGGTGTTGTATAAGTTTTAGGTAATCTTCTTCGGAAAGCGATTCCTGCGTACGTATTTTTTTAAGAAACTCATCGCTGTAGAGGAAAAAACCGAAATCGTGAACAAGCCCTGAGGTGTATAGGAGATCGAGATCGTCCTGTCCGAATCCGAGAATCAGACCGATTCTTCTTGCATAATTGGCGACATTGAGAGAGTGTCCCGTTCTCCCTTCACGATTCCCGAGATTTTCCGCAGCCGCGGTCAGTGTTTTCATATCAAAAAAATCGATATTTTCCTTGCTGACAATCGCCTCGTCTTTTTCCATTGCGTTTGTTTTTTGTTCTTCCTCATGTCCCGCTTTTTCGCTTTCCAGGAGTTTGTAAGCGATAACATGGGCTTTTTTTCGTAAATAATCGTCGCCCGAGGTGAGAAAGGGAAAAATGACTGGAAGAATCGAAGTGTAATTCATCATCTCACTCCCTCCTTCGATCTTCATTTCAACGAGTTTCAGGATTTCTGTTTTTAATTCGGTCTGTAAAAGATCCATATTTTCCCTGAGTGTCGACCATTGAAGATTGCCTTTTTTCATCTGCGTATGCATACGTTTGAGTCGTTCGTAATTGATAAGGTCCTTGTACATTTCGTCTTCGTCTGCTTCGGCAAGCTTTTCGATTTCAGGCTCCGCAACCTCTCCGTCATAGCCGAGCAATAGTGCATTCTTCTGTTGTTCGAGTGTATCGAATGTATCCGTCGAACCCGGAATTCGGTAATACCCCCGTTCTTCGGCATACCGCTGCCGTGCGAGGCGCCTTCTTTTCGATATAACGCGCAAGATAATGTAGAGAACCACCAGTATAAAGACAATCGCGCCGAAAAACGAGCCGACCGCGATAAAAACGAGATTTGCGGGGGATATCGCCTGTTTTTCGAGCCGTGTCCGGTAATCTCTCATTTCATCGAGGAGAAGGGCTATATATCCGGGATCTTCCTTTGCCGCGTCCTTTTCTTCGATCATCGCTTTATACATGGATACGAGTTCCTGAAGGGCTTCCATTTCATTCGCCGAAGCCGTTTCTTTTTCCGTACCTGACTTTTTTTCATAATCAAGCTTCATTTTTTCAAGGAGTTTTTTCTGCTCTTCGAGTTCTTTCTGAAGGGCCTTCTCGACCTCGCTCGCCTCCCCATCGGAAGACGCTTTCGTTTCAATAACCTCGGAAAGCGTATCCTTGGCTTCCTCGATTTTCGTCACCATTTCCTTTGTTTCGATTTTCGAAGCCTCGTTTATTTTTTTTTCATATGCTTCCTGCACACTACCGTCTTTGAGGCCTTTGTACATTTCCTTCACTTCCTCGTTGTTAGGCCACAGTTTATAGGCCATGGTGAACACATCGAGCGCCTCATCGAACCTCCCTTCCGAAACAAGGGCCTTTCCTTTATCGGAAAGCACATCGACTAAAAGTTTTTTTGCCTTGAAATTGCGTTCATCGAGATTGAGGGCCATTTCGAGGTCGGTAATTGCCTCATCGATATTTCCAGCCTCATACTTAATCTTTCCTTCTTCATATAACGTTTTAGATTCATCACGATCATCCCCGAACGCCTGGAAAAGAAAAACCAGCCAAACGATTAAAAGCATACATACTCGAATACAAGGTTTCTTCATTTTTCGATACCTTTCATCCAAATAATACTGGAAGCGGTATTAGGCTTAAAATACCACGACAATTCACCTATATTCTAATAAAACCCTATTGCAAATGCAACGGATTATTTCTGTTTTTCTATTTATCAACCGCTCGATCAATGCAGTCAAAATGCGTACAAAAAATTTGAATTTTATATAATCATTCCATTAAAATATTATATTGAATTCCATTTTCTATTTATATTCAGGAATGAAAGGCGGATACTTATGAGGAAATATATCTGTGTGGCGTTACTCATAATTCTTATTGCACCTTTCATGTATGGTCTTGAACGGATCACCATGAAATCAAACCAGGACAGGTATACGGGCAATTTCGTCATGATGGACAGGGAAAAGGTAGTTTTCCTCCTGTTCGACCGGCGCTTCGAGTTTACGCACGATGAAATCGCTTCGATCAGTTTCGAAGATACAGAAGACGAGTTCGAGATACTTCTCGACGATAATTCCGTTCTCAAGGGAATGATCGTCGAGCAGGACGATGATTATTATACCATCGGATCGAGTGCGGGGCTTACCACCATAGAAAAGGCGCGTATCGTCTCGATAAAGAATCCGAAGTTCGAACGCTATTTTGCCGCAGAAAAAGTCGTAACATCAGCGGTTAATACGGGAATTGTTCCTGCCACAACGTGGATTCTGAACGATATAGGTTCATCATACCAGCCGTACGGAAGCCTCGAATACTATCTTGAAACGGACTTCGGCACCCCGGTGCTTTTCGGTATCGACACAGCGTTCATGATGTGCCTTCCGACCTTCGGTGATTTCAGCGATTTTCTCATCTTCATTCCGGTTCACCTCTATATTAAATATCTGGGAAGATTTAACACGTCCGGTAGCGGTAATGATGTAATGAGTAAACTCACCTGGTATATCAAACTCGGAACAGGATGCGCCCCGGCCTTTCTCCTCGAAACCGCAGAAGGATTAACGAGCTTTGCCCTTTCGTTCAGCAATGTCCTCGATATCGGGGTAAAATACATGATGTCGGACGGCTTTTTCATCGGCATCGCCGCCAAAACGAATCTCATCGTACAGAAGAACTCCTATGCGATCATCCAGTCGGGCGGTTTTATCCTCGATTTCAGGCTTTAGGAAGGGGGGAACACATATGAAAAAAGCAGCGGCATTCCTGGGCGTATTTCTATGCTTTTCCTGCGGGGATGTTCTCGACAGGGCAGGCAATCTGGGGGAACATCCGCTTTATGATTATCCCGTCCTTGATTTTTATGCTTACCGGGGTATGGACAACCGCGAAGTCATCCTTAGATGGCGCAATCCTGGCGATTCTGATTTTGCCGGCGTCAGGCTGCTGCGAAAGAAAAACGCCGCCCCTGCGGCCTTCGACGACGGTTCGGCCGACCTTCTCTATAATGGAACGAACGAACGCTATACCGATTCCGGCCTTTCCCCTAACGCGACCTATTACTATGGGATTTACGCGAAAAACGGCCTCGATCATTACTCGGAATGTAATTACGCCTCAGAAACGGTAACGGAAACCGCGGTCGATATAAGAAAAAGATCCTTTTTTTTAATAGGCGGTTCGAGCAGCAAGACGGACCCGACGGGCAATCTCGTTGCCGGAATCGACATGTTCGATCCGATAACCGAAACGATAACGGCAAACGTCGCAACGCTTCCCGTGCCCCGTGTGTTCTGCGACGTGGCCTCCGTGGGTAACAGTATTTACGTGTTCGGCGGATTCAATGGGGGGGGCGTCGTCGGAACGGTCGATATCCTCGACATCACGGATCTGAGCTGGACCACGGGAACGGATATGAGTCCGGCGAAATGCGCATTACGATGCGTCGAATGGAACGATAAAATCTATTGTCTCGGGGGATCGACAAGCACGGCCGCCGGCAGCGGAACCGATACCGTATCGGTCTACGATCCATCAAACCCCTCGCCATGGACAGCGGATAATGACGTATTCGCCCCGCTCGTTTCTTCACGCAGCGCATTCAACGCGGTCGCTTACAGCGGTTCGATATATTACTATGGGGGAGTGACGACCGGCGGCGGGTGGATCAATGGCGGGGGCAACCATAACATCATAGCAAATACAGAACTCGCTTTGGGCGGATTGTTTTACTATATCGGGTGTACCGGTGCGCTTTATACGAAAGAACTCGATAGCGGCGACAATATCACAATATTTTTTACCATCGGGGGAAGCGGAACGAATAACCAGACCGCGTTCCCGGCGGCCGCTTTGAACCTCGGGACCAACAATGTCTACGCGGCCTTTCTTCCGAATGTGACGGGGGGAACACCGGGAGGAAACCGTGTCTATCCGCAAGCCGGGCCAAATACCGGCATCGAAGACTTCACCAACAGAATGTACGCGGGATGTGAATATTACGGCGATTACCTGTACTACTTCGGGGGAATCACGGCGGATTCGCAGGCATGTTCCATCATCGAACGACTCGACGTGAAAAACGGCATCTTGACCGCGTCTGAATGGGACACACTCACCGTATCGCTTTCGACCTCGCGTTACGGTTTCGGCATAACAAAGGCCGGCGGAGAGGAGGAATAATGAGGTACAACAGGATTTTCATTTATATTATCGCCGCATCCACTGTGTTCACTGCGCTGTTTTCATGCGACGACATCATTCTCCGTGCGTTTCATCTCGATCCTCAAAGCGTATCTCCTCCCGTGGGGGATTTCACAGCCACAGCGGGGGACGGGAGCGTTTCACTCACCTGGATTAATCCGGATAACGAGTTTTTCAATAACGTGGTGCTTCTGCGTAAAACGGGGGGGTATCCCGTTTCATATGACGATCCGGAAGCATCGGTGATATACGACGGCGGCGGTGAATCATATACCGACAACGGTGTATCCAACGGCGCGACGTATTATTATTGTATCTATGCGGTCAACAAACGGGGATTCTATTCGGAGAAGCCGTCACGCGTCGTAAAATACGTAAGCAGTTTCACGGACGAGATACGGAAACGCTGCTTTTACCTCATCGGCGGCTCGTCGTCGTACGGGAATCCATTCGGCAATCTTATCGCGGAAATCGACGCTTTCGATCCCGAAACCGGCACCGTTTACCCGAATGTCGCGACCCTTCCCCATTCACGTTATTCGTGCGCGGTCGCTTCGGTGAGGGGGAAAATTTACGTGTTCGGAGGTCTCGACGAGAACCAGAATACAATAGAAACCGTTGATGTTCTCGACGTGACGGGGTCCGCGTGGCCGACAAACGTATGGAGTACCGCGAAACAGATGCCCCTGCCCCGTTATTCCCTGAGGGCGGAAAACGTCGAGAATAAAATCTATGTATTCGGGGGTTCGACGAATATCTCGATACCATTCGCGGCAATGTCGGACTACAATCATCGATACGACCCCGATTCGAACAACTGGACCACGGACGAAAGCAAGGTACCTCGTCTCGTCAACAAGTTCATGAACTTCAGCAGCAGTTCATACGGCGGGACGGTTATTTACGGTGTGGGGAGGTACAATGGATCGACAACGCTGACCAGGACGATGAAAATTCACAACATGACCGGAAATTTTTATGAATCGAACGACATCGACAATTACGGGACCATGCCCGTAAATCTCGCAGCCGCTGCGTCGGTTCTTTATCACAAGCTCCTTACCGATTATTCGGAGCTCTTCGTCTATTTCAACATAGGCGGATGTTACGACAACGGCACCTATTACGAACCGCTGCGGCAGACAAGCGGGGCGGAACTGCGCGCGATCGCCGACTGCTATTACGTTGAAATGCCGAACTCGACGCGTACCGTCGTCGATACGTCCCAGCCGATGAAATCCTCCCGTGCGTACGCTGAAGCCGAATATTACGGTGATTATATCTACGTTTTTTGCGGGCTGACAAACCTCAGCTCGACCGTACTGAGTACATACGAAAGACTCGAGGTCGATGACGCCCTCACATTTCCGGACGAATGGGAAGAATTCACGAATACGGGTCTCAACGCGCGATATGCGTTCGACATAACACGGGTCAGCAATTGAATATAATGTACGGAAGGGTTTCTCCACCGGCCGGAACCCTCGATGAAAGGAACGTATGGTAACCATCATTCCCGTCGCAAGCGGCAAAGGAGGGACTGGCAAAAGTGTTTTTGCCGTCAATCTTGCAGCCTCACTCGCGAATAAAAGAAAGACAGTCATACTCATCGATCTCGATCTGGGAAACTCGAATCTCAATGCGTTTTTAGGAATCGAAGCTTCAAAACCAGGTATCGGCCATTTCATCAACAAGCACGCCCGAAACCTCGAAGCGTTGTTGATCGACACGGATATACGGCAGCTTTTTTTCATTCCCGGAAGCGGTGGTTTCCCCGCGATGGCGAATATCAATTATTTCCTGAAAAAAAAGATAATCGACGGCATCAGACATCTCGTTTCCGATTACATCATCTGCGATCTGGGGGCCGGTTCCTCGTTCGATGTGATCGATTTCTTTCTCATGTCTCATTCGGGTTTCATTGTCGCCACACCCGAACCGACGGCCATTATCGGCGCGTATTCGTTCATCAAGTCGAGCCTTTATCGGCTGCTTTACCGAAGTTTTCGCCCGAAAAGCGAAGAAAGAAAAACGATAGCCTCGATGCTCATGCAAAATCACGGCAAGGGAGAACTTTCCTTTTTCACGCTTCTCGATACCCTTTCACAACTGAATGCGGATGCGGGAGAGACCGCCAAAATCAGTCTTTCCTCTTATTCCCCCCGTATCGTCATCAATAACGGGCGGACGGTCGGGGACCTCGAAATCGGTGCGAAATTGAGGGAATTGACACGCCAACATTGCGGGATTAATATCGAATACGCGGGATTCCTCTATAAAAACAGCGAAATCACCCGGTCGATCTTTGAAAAAACACCCGTCGTTTTAAAGAATCCGTCCTCTATGTATTCACAGGCTATGGAACAAATAGCATCAAAAATTATCGACACGGCGTACGGTGAGACACGGCCGCTTTATGAAGGAGACGAGGATATTGCAGAATTAAGGGAAATGATCGAACATAATTGAGTTCCCCTACCCCTGCTGGGGAAAGGTGTCCGGATCCGGCCCGAGGCGTTTTCCCTCGTCGAGGCCGTCGAGCTTGTCCATGTCGGTTTCCGAAATTTCAAAGTCGAAAATATCAGAGTTTTCGATAATCCGTTCCCGGTGTACGGATTTCGGAATCGTGACGACCCCGTGCTGGATGTCCCACCTGAGGATCACCTGCGCGGGGGTTTTGCCGTAACGGCCCGCGATCTCACCGATCACGGAATCGTCCAGAAGACGTCCCCTGGTGAGGGGCGACCATGCCTCGAGCTGGATGTTGTTGTGCATACAGTACCGCAGAAGTTCGGGCTGCATGAGAAAGGGATGAAACTCGACCTGGTTGACCATGGGGAAAAGCTCGCACTGGTTTCTCAAGGTGTGGAGGTGATGGATAAGGAAATTGCTCACCCCGATCGCTTTTGCCCTGCCGTATTGATATATCCGCTCGAGGGCCTTCCATGATTCGACATAAAGGTTCGGGACGGGCCAGTGAACGAGGTAAAGATCCACATAATCGGTGTCGAGGCGTTTGAGGCTTTCCTCGAAAGCCGCGAGGGTCGAATCGTAGCCCTGATCGGAGTTCCATACCTTTGTCGTGAGAAAGATCGATTCCCGGGATATGCCGCTTTGACGTATCGCCCTGCCGACCCCCCGCTCGTTCCCGTAAATCGAAGCGGTATCGATGCTCCGGTATCCCGCATCAAGGGCCCACCTTACCGCGTTTTCTACCGATGTTCCGTCTTCTATTTTAAATACCCCGAACCCCAGCCAGGGCATCTTTTTTCCGTTACTCAATGTCGCGCAATCTGTAATATTCGCCGCCATGCCACTCACCTCCAAAATCAGTTTCAGCCATTTTCTATTACAATAATATAATCACTTTATTCCATCAGGCAAGCTTTATTTAATGTTTATTTTTTTGTATCGCTTTAATGTCTTTCAACAGCCGACTGGAAATACAGTCTATAAAATTAATTGCCGTATGGCAATAGATACCGATTGTCCGTCGCTTAAAACAAAGAAAAATTTCGGCATTTTGACAACCGGTACCGGATATCATTACTCTCCCCAGGCATCTGCCTTTCAAAAAAGTAATGTCGGCCACACATAAAAGGTTACACCACCCCCAAAAAAAACACAAAAAAACCTTGACTTTTTTATTATTTGTATTAATATATACTTAAGGGAGTTTAGTATTACTTAATACCATGATCGTATACCGATTCGGAGAAAAACTGAGGGAAATTCGGGAGCGAAGGGGATATACCCTGAAACAGGTGGCGGAAAAGGCCGGTGTCAGCGAAAGCCTCGTCTCCCAGATCGAGCGCAACAAGGTTTCTCCGTCAATCGACACCCTGCTGACGCTGGCCGGCATCCTGGAAATCGATTTCGAATACCTGTTTGAAGATTTCAGAAAGGAAAAGCCTGTTACCGTTATCCATCGTGAGGAACGGAGGAAAATCGAATCCGGGCCCGTGGCATACGAACAGCTTTCCGTTATTTATGATACCGATGAAGAACACGCGATCGAAGCGTTTCTTCTCGTTATCCAGCCGGGGGGCAGACGTGGAGAAAAAGAGTACGGCCATATGGGCAAGGAACTGGGACTGGTTCTTGCGGGCGAAGGAACCCTCGAATACGGAAAAGAGGTGTACCGGTTAAAAGAAGGAGACAGTGTCAGCTTTTCCTCGAACGTGCCGCACCTTTTAACCAACACGGGAAAAGGGGAGTTGAAAACGGTCTGGGTGAGTACGCCGCCCAGAATGGCATACATGAGGGGTGACGGCAGATAAAAGCGGAGGAAGCCGGGCGGACGATAACCAGACCACTGTGCGGTTGGTCGCGGGTTCTCACGGCGCCCAGGGTTTCACACAGAGCCCGCAAAGGACACGGAGAAATATATTAGTATATTCTCTGCGGACTCTGTGAGCTTTGTGAGAGATTATTGATACTAATGCTGTGATTGGTTTGTTGTTTTTTAATGCTTTTTTATAACAAGGAGGTTCCTGTGGGACGGACGACAACGGAAAAAATTTTTGACAAACACAGAATCGATACCCTTCCCGGGGGTGTACATGTCCTTAAGCTCGATGCGGTGTTTTGCCATGAAATAACCACACCGATAGCGATCAATGACCTTGTCGCACGGGGCAAGGACAGGGTGTTCGACAAACACAAAATAAAGGCCGTGATCGATCATGTCACACCGGCCGGGGATTCGAAATCCGCCGTATTGGGTAAAATCATGCGTGAATGGGCGCGCCGCCACGACATCCCGGACTTTTTCGATATCGGCAGAAACGGGATCTGTCACGCGATCTTTCCCGAAAAGGGTTTTGTCCGTCCCGGTTTTACGATCATCATGGGCGATTCCCATACCTGTACTCACGGGGCGTTCGGCGCGTTCGCGGCCGGTGTCGGCACGACGGATCTCGAAGTGGGAATCCTGAAAGGGGTGTGCGCCTTCAAAACACCGGAAACGATCCGGGTCGTGGTGAAGGGGATCCTTCCGCAGGGTGTTTTTCCGAAAGACGTGATCCTCGCAATCGTGAACAAACTGACGGTCAACGGAGCGACGAACAAGGTGATCGAGTTCACCGGGCCGGTCGTCGATGCGATGAGTATGGAAGGGAGAATGACCCTCTGCAACATGGCGGTCGAAGCCGGGGCGACGAGCGGTATCTGTTATCCGGATGCGGCGACGGTCTCCTATCTCTGGCCGCATATCGAACGGGAATACCCGGACCGGGAAGCGGCCATGGAGGATTACACGTCGTGGAAGTCGGACCCCGATGCATCATTTGCCCGCACGATCGAGGTCGATGTCTCCGACATGGAACCCCTGGTGACGGTTGCCTACAAACCGGACCAGGTGAAGCCGGTCAGAGAAATGGAAGGGACAAAGGTGGACCAGGTATACATCGGTTCATGTACGAACGGGCGGATCGAAGACTTGAGGATCGCCTCACAGGTGCTTCGCGGAAAGCGGATCGCCGACACGGTCCGGGGGATCGTTTCACCGGCGACACCGCTGATCTACCGGACGGCCCTGGACGAGGGGATTATCAGTGTATTCATGGAGGCCGGGTTCTGTGTCATCAACCCGACCTGCGGGGCCTGCCTTGGCATGAGTAACGGCGTGATCACCGACGGGGAGGTATGCGCCTCCACCACGAACAGAAACTTCAACGGCCGCATGGGAAAAGGCGGGATGGTTCACCTCATGAGTCCAGCAACTGCTGCATCGACCGCGATTGCGGGCCATATCACCAATTCGCCATTATACGGGAAGGGGGCGTAACCATGAAATCATTCGAAGGATCGATCCTGTTTCTGGACAGGTCGGACATCAACACGGACGAAATCATCCCCGCGGAATACCTCACGGAAATCTCGAAAGCGGCGCTTTCACCATACCTCCTCGAAAATCTCAAACTGGAGGGGTTCAATCCCGTCCGCGATATCCGCGGGAAACAGGTAATCGTCACCCGCTCCAACTTCGGGTGTGGTTCATCGAGGGAACATGCGGCGTGGGCGCTCGAGGCGAACGGCATCAATCTGGTGGTCGCCGAAAGCTTTGCCCGTATCTTCAGGCAGAACATGTTCAACTGCGGCATGATGGCGGTGGAGCTCGACCCGGGACACATCGACCGTCTTTTCGCCACATACGCGGGAACCGGGGCATCGCTCCGGACGGACTTCGAACGGATGCGCTTTATCGTGAGCGGCAACGGAGGGACGGAAGAAATCGCTTTTTCGATTTCCGGATTCGACAAGGCGCTCGTTACATCGGGCGGCTGGGTCGATTACGCGGACGCCCATTACTGAGTGATGCCCGTGAAGCTGTATCAGGCCATCGAAGAAGAAGCCGCCGCATTTTTCACCGACTCCCGCGGGTCGCACGATTGGGAACATACCATGCGCGTCCGTACGCTGGCCGACCACATCGCGGAAAAAGAAGGGGCGGACAGGACGATCGTCGGCCTGGCCGCCCTGCTTCACGACATCGGCAGAAACCGGGAGGACGAATCGGCCGGCAGAATATGCCATGCGGCGGAGGGGGCGAATCTCGCCCGCGGCATTCTCCTCCGCCACGGGGTCGAAGAAGCGGCCGTCGAACGGATCGTCCACTGTATCGAAACCCACCGTTTCAGGGACTCGAAACGGCCGAAGACGATCGAGGCCATGGTCGTCTTCGACGCGGACAAACTCGACGCGATCGGCGCGGTGGGAATCGGACGTGCTTTCCTTTTCGCCGGCGAGGTCGGGGCAAGACTCCACAACAAGGACGCGGATATCGAAAACACCCTCCCCTACACCGAAGAAGACACCGCCTACCGCGAATACATGATAAAACTCCGATTTATCCGCGACCGGATGCTGACCGGAGAAGGCAGAAGACTCGCCGGGGAACGGCACGAGTTCATGGAACGCTTCTTCGAAAGGCTCGACCGCGAGGTGGACGGGTTGCTGTAAAGGGAAAAACCGTCCTCAAATGGGAAGGAAATAATTCCGTTTCAACCCCGCCTGTTACCGAAGGATACTTCCTCTTGGAGAAATACCTGATCCGTGCAAAACAAAGACGAATGTGCTATATTATAACCATATCGCTTTTTTGGGGAGTCATATGAACACAAACACGGCAGGAATCACAAACCGCCGGACGCTCGTTGTCTCCGGTATCCTTCTTCTCTTGTCCGCTTCAGGATGTCTGACTTCATCAGGCCCGCCCGGCGGCCCGAACATCGAAAACCGCTTTTTCGATTTTGTCATTCCCTGGGACGATACGGCACGGACGGCGATCGGCCCCTATAACCGGCTGCCGGTTGAGGCGGGGAATGCCGGTTTCATCCGCGTATCGCCGGACGGGCACCTCGCAGACGATAACGGGAGAATTCGATTCTGGGGGGTCAATACCTGTTTCGGCGCCAATTTCCCGTCTCATGAGGATGCGGAAAAGATCGCCGGTCATATGGCAAAGTTCGGAATCAATATCGTCCGTTTCCATCATATGGATATGCAGGACAAACCGGGCGGGATATGGACGACCGCCTCCCCGGACAGGGAACCGGATAAGGGACAACTCGACAGACTCGACTATTTCATCTTTCAACTTAAAAAGCACGGGATTTATTCAGATCTCAACCTTTTGGTTTCACGTCCCTTCGACAGGGGAAAGGAACTTCATCCTGACATAGAGAAGGTCGCAGACTGGAAAAAGCGGGCGGTCATCGGGATATTCGATCCCGCTTTGATCGAACTTCAAAAACGATACGCATACGACCTCCTCACCCACACGAATCCATATACCGCTTCCGCCTATAAGGACGAGCCCGCCATTGCCTTTATCGAAATAAATAATGAAAACGGACTCATCCATGCCTACCTGGGAGGACAACTCGACGGTCTCCCCCCTTATTATCACAATGAACTCAACACCGGCTGGAACGACTGGCTTTTGAAAAAATACGGAAATCATGAAGCACTCGAGAGAGCCTGGCATGTTTCGTCCGTCCCCCGTGGAGAAAACATGCTTTCGAACGGAGACTTTTCAGGCCCCGATATCATTCCGTGGAACTGCGAAAATCATGATACCGCCAAAGCGGCGGTGACACCCGGGGCTTTCGGTCCCGAAGGAAGATCGGGGGTGAAAATCATTATTTCCAAGACCGGTTCCCAGTCATGGCACGTCCAGTTCAATCAGGCCGGGCTGAGCGTGAAAAAGGACCTTCCCTACAGCCTGGGGTTAAAAGCCAGGGCTGACAGAGAACGAACCATTTCGGTGGCGGTCAACATGGCCCACGCCCCCTGGCAGGGTCTCGGCTTTCAGACGGACATCGTTCTCTCAAATGAATGGAAGGAATATCGGTTTCCCGGATTTCTCCTCCATACTTCCGATCCGGAGGCCAGGCTCAATTTCGGGAACATGGGATCGGAAACGGGAACCGTCTGGATCGCCGATGTCTCCCTGAGTGAAGGGGGAACGATCGGCATGAGGCCCGTGGAACGCCTGGAAACGGGTACGATCGAATCTTTTTCATCAGAAACATCCTGGGGCCGCACGGAAGAAGGACGAAAGGACTGGTTGCGGTTTTTACGTGAAACGGAGAAAGCCTACTGGCTTGAAATGAGGGATTATATAAAGGAAACGTGCGGGGCAGCTTCCATTGTATTCGGGACCATTATCGGGTGCAGTACCCCGAACCTCATGGCGGAATTCGATATGACGGACAGCCACGCGTACTGGTGCCATCCGTCCTTTCCACACCGGGCGTGGGATGCAAGGGACTGGTATGTGGAAAACCGATGTATGATCAACCATCCGGCCTCATCGACGGTCGCGGATCTTGCCATGAAAGCGGTCGCCGGCCTTCCCCATGCGGTAACGGAATATAACCATTCGCATCCCAATACCTTTCAGGCGGAAACCTTTTTTCTCCTGTCGGCCTATGCCTCGCTTCAGGATTGGGATGTGGTGATCCCCTTTACCTGGTCGCACAGGACGGATCAATGGGATATCAAAAAGATTCCGAATTATTTCGACATCGATCAGAACCCCGTTAAACTCGCGTCCTTCGTCCCCGCATCAAGAGCATTTTTGGAGTATCATATCAAGCCCGCGGCAGACGAGATAACGGTTCCCTTTTCGTCGGAGAGGGAACTCGATCTGCTTCTTGAAGCCCATGCATGGAAGCTGGCGGATGCTTCATCCGCCGGTGTCGAAACGGCCGCCGCCCTTGTCCACCGCATCAGAATGAAGACGGGAGAATCCGGCGTATTGCCCGAAACTCCCTCCGCAACAGGCGATGAGGCGGATGTGACGGTGTTCAGGTCGGACACCGGAGAAATCGTCTGGGACGCTGGAAAACCCGGGAAGGGGGTGTTGACCGTCGATACCCCTGAATCTGTTTATATGGCAGGGTTTATCGCGGGTATGTCCTTTTCCTTTTCGGGGATGACAATCCGGCCGGGAGAAACCATTCAGAATGGATTTTCCTGCATCGCCCTTACCCTTCTCGAAGGTCCGTCGTTGGAAAAACCTTCCCGTCTTCTGATTACCGCGTTGGGGGCGGAAGACAATCACAACACAACGTGGTATACCTATCCCGGCACCCCGGTTTCCTTCCCGCCCGGGGAAGGACTCAAGGTGACGCTAAAGAATCGATACGGCGATCCCCCTTCCATGGTCGAGGGGGTCCCCCTGCATATGCGACTTCCCCATCACGGCAGGCATGTCCATGTGTGGGCACTCGATGAAACGGGCGGGCGGAAACGTGAGGTCAACGTCACCAGTGACGGCGATTATGCGGATTTTTCGGCCGGGCCGGAATACAAAACCGTGTGGTATGAGGTCGAATTCGAGTAACGGCTTCATATCGGTATAAAAGACAACAAAACAGGAGAAATTCGATTTTAACCGCCGTTTCCGTCACGGCGCATCGAGTTGTGTGTCGATATAGTCTTTTATCTTTTTCAGGTCATGGTTTTCGATATGCCAGAACTCCAATCCCGCTTCATATGATCCGGCATCCGCTTCCCGCTCCCAAGCGATTTTCGCGTACAATTTGATATCTTCGTTGTCGCCGGGCAACCTGAAAACGATAGTCATAAACGCCCCTTTGACGACGGCCCTGTTTGTTTCGACAAGAAGCCCCCCACAGCTTATGTTTTTTGCCCGGGCCGTCAGGTTCTTGTCGTAGTTGATGAGAATATCCAGACCGATCCTCGGAAACTTTCGTTTTTCTTCGATACCCATGAGAACTCCTTCTGCCGTATAGATCCGGGAAGCGGACCGTCATAGATGCTCCACCGTTTATACACGGGAATCATAATGGGTCACTTCATACGGACAGGTCATACATTAATATATCAAACTATACGCCCGAAATCAAACCGCGGGTGATTACGTATCAAGCCCGCCGATTATCGGTCAACACCGTTGCCGGTGAAAGCCTCAGAAAATCACTCAGGGTTATTGCGGCGGCCGGTATTGTAAAGCAATAACGATTCCCGGCCGGGGCGTTTGCGGGAAATAATAGCCGGAACGGATACAAACGGATAGCACCCCATTATCCGGATGAGTCTTCGAAAAGGGTTTCTGCGATCAATTCCCGGATCGAGTGAATGATCCTGTCCGGGACGACCGTCGAGCCGGGGGGGAGTCCCTGGTGTCTGTAATCATTCCATATACTGTAAATGCCGAGTTCCTGCGGGGAGCGGACATCCCAATCGAGATTGTCGCCGACCATCCAGAGGTTCGAAGGAGAGAGGTGCGTGATCGTGAGTATGTTGAAATATGCGCGGGGATCGGGCTTTCCGTAACCGACCTCCCCTTCGATGCAGATGAGTTCGAAATACTTACCGAGACCGAAACGGTTAATCTTGTCGCGCTGAAGCCGGGATTCACCATTTGTCAGGAGAACCATCCGCTGGCCGCGGGCCGCAAGGGCATCCAGGGTCGCGATAGCGCCGGGAAAAAGCGAAACATTTTTCATTCTTCTTTCGGAAAAATCGTCGGCTATCGCGACCGCCTCCCCGCGATCCTCATATCCCAGTTCCCGCCACGCGAGAGTCACGATTTCCCTTCGCGCCGCATGAAGATCGGCACGCCCAAGACGATGGCGTTCGGGATCACTCCAGTACCATGAGGCTTTTGTCCGGATCGCCTTGAAAAGATCACCGGCGCAGCACCACGGATTGCGGACGCAAAACTCCCCGCACACTTCTCGCCATGCAGGTTCCGCCCCCGAACCGAATGAAACGATCGTATCATCGAGATCGAAGACAATAACTTCCGGATATTCCATCATTCCTTATTTTACCGCAAGAAGCGGCGGCTTTCAACATAAACGGACGATTTCGCGCCATTCTTCCGTTCCGCCGCTTAAAAAACAATTATTTGACAGCGGGATAAAGGCGGTGTATAATCACTTGCAATAAAAAATTTTCAAGTTAAAGAGGTAAAAAATGATAAAAAAGATATCGCGTTGCTGCTTTATTTTCGGTAAAACCCTGATTCCCGGCTTCCTGCTGTCCATATTCACGCTTACTCCGCTGTTTTCCCAGACACCGGTCGACCTTTCAGGTTACCTTGCTTCCTCCGGCATACAGGTCCAGCTCAGAAATTATCTGCTGTACGCCCAATGGAACACCCTCTCCGGCGGGCGGTGCAACGTCAGGTTCGACCTGAGAAACGGTTATCCCCTTTTCGCATCCCTGAATATGTCCAGAACGGGAAACTCTCCTTTTATCACGATCGCAACGGGTATTGATCCCCGTTTCGATATCTCCGCCGGAAGCAGGCCGCGCGATCCCTGGCCGTATATCTTCTTCGATTGTGTCGACGCACGACCGTATTCGAGATCCACGGCACACCTCGAGCTTGATTCGGTAAAGGTCAAAAGCGAAGGGGCGAGAACGACCGTGAGTTTTTCCACACTGACCGCGGGTGTCTTTTCCGGAGAACTTGCCGTTACGATCTATAACGGAAGCCCCCTTCTCCACGTCGAAGCGGTCATGACGGAAGAAGAACCTCGCGTTGCCTATATATATGACGCCCTTTTTTCCGGCGCCCCCCCCGTTGTCTGTTACAAAGATACCTCCGATCGATTCATACGAACGGACCCGCCGGATGCGTTAACCGCATACATGGTAAGGCACAGAACCATCATCGCCGAGTTCCCGGCCGGAAGCCTCGCCGTCTTCCCGCCCCCCCATGCGTACGTCTTTCCCTG
>JAFGHO010000059.1 GCA_016930085.1 Spirochaetales bacterium | reverse complement strand
GGCGGCGCTTGCCATTCCGGTTTTAATCTCACTTCAGCCTTTCGGCGTACATATCGGTTTCGATTCCGGGAAAGGGAAAAAGTAATGAATGAAAACACCTCCCTGAAACGGGGAACGCTTCTTCTCATATTCCTTGCGATCACCCTTTCCGTTCCGGCGGAGGAAATGGACGGTACGGTGGGATTTCTCGAAAAAATGGAAATGAATCTTTCCTGCCCCGACTCCTCCCTCGTGACATACAGGGCGATCACGTGTCTTTCACGGGAACAGGGAGATTCCCTATTCCGTGTCCATCGTTTTTTCTGCATGAAAGACACCGGGTGCAACCTCCTTTTGATCGCCTCCTCGCCGGATGCAATCAAAGGTTCGGGTGTCCTTAAAAAAGGCGATGAATGGTGGCTTTACAATAACCGGATCAAGACGTTTTTTATCGCCGCCGGAACCGATCGAATCGATTCGACCGCGCTTTCGTGTTTGGATTTCCTCCCCGCGCATTACAGCAGCTGGTACGCAATTGAATCCCGGGAGCCGTTTGCCGAAGGGCCGGATCAATTCACGCTGATTACACTCCGCGCCAAAACGAAGACCGCCCCCTTCGCCGTGTTGAGGGTCCGTGTGGCCGAGCCCGAACTGCTCCCAATGCGGGAGGAGTGCTATGATCATGAAAATCATCTTGTCAGGACGAGATGGCTGCGGAAATGGGAACGGAACGATCAATGGTATATTCCGACGGAAATCGTGGTCGTCCGCGGAGAAAACCCCGATATAAAAACCCTTCTCTTCCCGGAAAAGATAGTCAAAAGCCCGCTTCCTGATTATATTTTTACCCGTTCGTTTCTGGAATTTCTCGGATACTGAAGAGGTATCCATATTTACAAGCCGTTCATGCGACGATTGTCTTCTCTGTCAACAGGGTATATCATCTCCGGTTTTATATTCGGAATAAATCCGCCATGGAAGGCCATTCGTCGAACGGCGGCGGGCATTTTCATTTTTCGAAAAACAAGCGGCTGTTTCCTGTGTTTTTGCCTCGGCAGCTGGCATTTTCCCCTCACTTACCCTATACTTTGAACGTGAAGAAAGGAATGCGACAGTGAAACGAAACAGGATCGTGTTTTTTCGGGCAATATCGATCGCAATCGCGTTACTCCCCGTCATACCGCTTTTCCCCGATGACGGCGGCGGACCGATACGCATTTTCCCATGTGCCTGTATTCCCGGAACGGACACCATCAGAATGATGGCCTTCTACGACCATGACCCGAAACAGGCGACGACCTTTTCCTCATACGGTCTCGGAAAAAACAACATCCTGGATTATATGGGGGGAGACAATACATATGACGGACATATCGGGAGTGATTTCGGACCTGCGGGATTCGAAGACCAGGACGTGGGTATTGCCGTAGTCGCCGTTGCTGACGGTGTGGTATCCGATGTCCTGGACGGTGTTTTCGACAGGGAAAACTCGGTCAAAAAAGGGGTACAGGGTAATTTCGTCCTCATCGATCACGGCGGGGGACGCGAAAGCTATTACAATCACTTGAGGAAGGGTTCCGTATGCGTCAAAAAAGGAGAGCATGTGTCGACGGGACAACAAATCGGACTCCTGGGAAGTTCGGGAAATTCGACCTGGCCCCATCTTCATTTCGAGTGGCGCGAGAACGGTGTATCGGTCGACCCATTCTCGGGACCGATTAATCCCATCGTCTCGAGATGGTCAGCGCAGCCGCCGTACGATTCTCCTTTGGTTATCACCGATTGCGGTTTGTATTATCCTGAAAATCGTAAAAAACTGCCTTTCGTTTCCGTGAGGGAAACGTATGCAAAACGGGGAGAGAGTAAAGACAGAAAACTGCAATTATTGATTACCGTACTGAATGTGCCCGAAACCGAATACGAAAGAAAATGGCGTCTCGTTTCACCGGATTCGGAGTATGTCAATGAATGGACGGATACGATCGACGGATCGAAACCATGGCATGGACTGGGCGCAGAGGTGTGGCAATATTCGTATTCGGCCGTATTTTCAAAAAAGGCGTCCCCGGGACGCTGGCGGATGGAGATCTACCACGATGGACAGCTCGCGAAGCGGTGTTTTTTTACCGTGGATGACGAAAAACCCTCGAACAGCCCCCCCGCCCCCCCAAAAGGAGTGAAGCTGGCCCCGCCGTCTCCGGAAAAAGACGGCCCCGTCGCCTGCGTGGTCGATGCCTCCATCGACTACCCCGATCCCGACATGGATAAAATCTGCTACCGGTATGAATGGCTCGTTGACGGCCGTCTCGTGAGGAATGCGACGAGTGTCACGCGGCTCGATTATTGTCCCGCGCATCTTGCGACCGGCGCTAAAACACTCACCTGCAAGGTATACACGAGTGACGGTAGGTTGGAGAGTGAAGCGGTGGAATCTTCCCTTAATGACAAGGAGTAACAGGTATTCTCGCAGATCGGCTTATTATATTTCCGAAAACCGGATTCGAGTCCCGACCGCCGTTTAATGCAGGTCCTTCACGATATCAAAAAAACCGTATATGATGGTCAGTCTACCGTTTCTTCGGTTCCAGTTCCAGAATGAGTTCCACTTCCCCGAGACTCGTACTTGTCGCCTTTGCGATCTCCTTCGGCGCCCAGCCCTGACGGGAAAGCTTGATGATCATCTGGCGCTTATCCGGTGCGGGCGCGCCGCGCGATTTCGCGCCCCCGTTATGTCCTTCGTCTTTCATGAGAGTTTGCAGCAGTTTCAGCTGATCCTGCGCGTTCTTGCCGATCGATTCGAGCCGTGTTTCCGTTCTGGCGAGCCACTCCCTCGCGGTCATGAGTTTGCTGCTCCGGTTTTCGATATCGTTCATCAGATCGTCGATTTTCTGCAACTGGGTGACGGCCGTATCGGCCTTCGGCTTGTTTTCAATCAGATATTTCAACTCCTGGCCGATAGTGAGAACCTTGGGCGGAATATCTGCGACACTTTCCTTGAGCCGCTTGATTTCCTTTTCCAGTTCCTCGAGAATCCGGAAGTTTTTATCCACTCCCTTTGTCGTCGAATCGATCACCTCTTTCTTTTTTTCGAGTCTTGTAAATTGCGATTCGGTCATTTTACCGATTTCACTCAATTCCCTTATTTTTAGTTTGATCTCCTGAATAGCATCCGAAGCGGCCGTCACATCGTGAAGTTTTGTGTCGATCTCGTCCGCGACTTTCATCAGCTGACTGAAATTCTTCTCCATACTTTCGAGCCGCCGTTTCTCGGCAAAATATTTATTCGCTTTTGACGTCACTTCGTCCGCCAGCTTGTTCACCTTCACGATCTCTACGGTTATCGCGTTCATTTTTTTACGCGAAGGCTCGATTGTCTTGAGATCTTTTTTGAGTTCATCGATGTCGCTTCTCAACTGAATCTTGAGGGTATCGGCTCGCTGGAATAATTTCGTTTGCGCGACAAAATTCTCCTTCTGCTTCTGTATTTCAATCAAATCTTCCGAGAGTCTCCTGTATTCCGTCTCGATCCGTTCGACGAGCTTTTCATACATCTGGCGCGCCTTTTCGTGATCTTCCCTGTATGTTTTCTCGAAACTTCCTATCCGTTTCTCGAGGTCTTCCTTCGATATCGAGGCCATGTTCGAGAGTTCCTGTTCGAGTTCCTTGTATTGGCCGTTGAAGCGTTCGAGGGCGTAGTGTATCCGTTCGTTCAACTCGTTGTCCTGTTCGATGAGCCGTTTTGAAATATCGTGAATCTTCCGGTCCGCATCACTGATAAAATCCTTGAGTTCATGTCTGTTCCGCGCGGCCTCCTCTTCGATCGCTTTATATTCATCGCGGAGGTTTCCGCTCATCTGTTCGATATCGGCCGTCACATCCCGCATGGTTTCCTTTATTGTCGCGAATTCCTTTTGCATCGAAATCATCGCTTCCCGTTCCGGTCCGATCCGTTCGGCCGTTTCATTGAAAGCCTCCAATTCCCCTTCGAGTTTATCGATAAATGCTTCCGTCCTCTCGAATATCTTAGCCCTTTCATCGAGCTGTTCCTGTTTTTCTTCGATAGTATCGAGGTTCATGACAAGATGATTATACCTTTTCTCGAGTTCGACGAGTTGTTCGTTTTTCTTCTGCTCGACATACGCTTTTGCCGAGGAGATATCTTCACGAAGATCCCGTATCTGCAGTTCGAACTCACCCTGCACGTCTTTCAGTTTCGCGGTAAACTCTTCCTGTTTTCTGCCGTAATCCCTGTCGAACGCCTCGAAATATGTTCCTGTCTTTTCTTCGACTTCCTCCTCGAATTGCCTGAACCGGCTCGATATCGAATCGAGATCGTCTTTCAGTTTCGAGTAATCAGAATCAGTTTTCTGCATGAAATCAGCCTGATGCCCCCGTACTTCGTCTTCGAAGCCGTCGATCCCGGATTCGAGTTCCGTCTGCATCGTCTCGATTCGATCAGTCATTTCACGCCGGTATTGTTCGATCGCTCCGTCCAGGGTGTCCTTCCATTCCACTTCTCCTTCTTCGATACGCTGTTTGATGACCTGCCTGAAATCGGCGATTCTCTCATCGATTTCCGATATTTCCCCGTCCGTTTTTTCGGACAACCGTCTGAGTCCGGTTTCGAGCTTCTCTTCGTACCGACGGACGATCTCCTCGTTATCTGATTTTAAACGTCCGTTCAATGTCTCGATCTTTTCGTTGACATCGTCCTGCCATTCATTCAGTGTTTGTTCTATCGTTTCGCTGCGGTCTTTGAGATCCTTGAAAAAATCATCCTCGAATATTTTTAATTTTTCCGATACATCCTGATACGACGATGATTTCAATTGACCGATTTCTTTTTCAAGGTCCGCGATTTCTGTCTTTATTTCATCCATCATGGACGCGGCCGCGGTCCTGTCTTCATTGCGTTTTTCCGTCAATGAAGCGATAAACAGTTCGAAGTCGTTCTTCAGTTCTTCCTTTTTGGCCGCCATTACCCCTTTCAGGTTTTCCGCGAGTTCTTCGATATCGGCGTTCGACGCTTCGAGTTTCGCGAAGCGGTAATTCATATCACGCTCATACTCCTCAAGCCGGTCTTCGATACGCCCCATGACCCCGGAAGAGACATCATGGGCGGTACTATCGATTTTATTCTGATATTCCGTTCTGAACTCTTCGATCGCCTGAAGCAGACTGCACGAACTTTCCTGAAGGTCTTTTTTTATATTCGTCACCCTGAAATCGATATCGTCTCCCAAACGGTTTATCTCTTCGAAATCCTTCTTCACTTTCTCATGGCGTACGGCGATCTTTTTTTCCAGTCCATTGATCTTTTCCTCGAATGTCGCGCAAAGCCCCGTGCGTTCCTCCTCGTTCTTCTTTTCCAATTCTTCCAGCATCAGGTGATAATCGTTTTTGAATGACGAAAAATCGCCGTCGATCTCCCCCATCTTGTTCGTGTATTCGATATCGAGGTTTTGCATTTTGTTCCTGCAATCTTTGAGAAAGTCCTCCGTTTCCGCTTCGAAGCATTTTTGTTTGTCGAGTGTCTGCTTGATATATTGCTGCATCGAACTCTCGATTCCCGCTTTTCCCTCGATGAATTTCGTGTTGAGGTCTTTGACCATTTTTTCGATCTTTTTACCGACACCGGCCTTCCAGACTTCGGTGTTTTGCTTCAGTTTGCCCAGGATACCGAGTATCTCGTTGTTCCGTGTTTCGACTTCCCGGGTAAAGCCGTCGAGTTTTTTCTGGATTTCATTGTGTATCTTTGCCGCGTCATTGTTCGTTTTCTGTTTCAGTTCGGCAAACACCTCATGTTCGAATTTCTTGGCGTCTTCCGCCGCTTTTCCGAGTCTCTGTTGATAGGTTATCTCCGTATGCTCGACATCTTTCTTGAACTCGATGAGGCATTTCAGAAGCCGGTCTTCCTGTGAGGTAATCTCGACATCGGCGGAAGCGACCAATTCGTCTATCGAGGCCTTATAGGTATCCTTCTTCCGGTAGGCGTCCTTGAGAATGCCTGCGAGGTACGCCTGGAACTCTTTTGCCATATGCTCGCGCCGCTGCCCAGCTTTTTCCTCGAAATTATTGTAGGCCGATTCGAGATTTTTCACAAGCTGCTGGCTCAACGAATCACGCCGGGCTTCGAGATGAGTCAAGTAGGTGGAGAAATCCTTTACGCGACCCTCATGGGCGGTTATCTCTTCCGATGCCTGATTGATCCGTTCCCGGATCCCTTCGAGGATCTGGTTCTTGACCTTCGAAAGATTTTCGAGATTCTGCGTATTAATTTCTTCCTTAATGGACGGTATGGCTTTTTCGAGCTGATCGAGCCGGCCCGCCGCCTCCTTTACCCTTTTACCGACCTTGTCGATAAAACCGGATTCATCATGAATACGCCGCAGATTCTCCTCCACAAGGACAGTCGAATGATTGAGTTCCTCGATAAGAGTATCGTATTGATGCACCCTGTCTTGCACCTTATCCATTGTCTCCGCCTTGCTTTTCAACTCGAGTTCGATGTCATTGATTCTGTTCAAGATTTCTTTTCCGGTTTTCAGATTAACCTGCACATCGATGGACAGATTCCGCATTTCCTGGGTTTTTTCATCGATAAAACCGGACAAATCGCCCTTGATTTTATCCGTAAAACGTTTTACCTTTTCGAGACTGCGATTGTTGCGGTCAAGATAACGATATATAATGAGTATGGTTATAACGATCGCAATCGTAATAAGGTTTGCAGAAAATGAGACTAGTTCCATTTTTCCCCTCCCAAAGGAATATACATCATATTAACGCATTGTGAATCTGGTGTCAAATAATTTTTTCTATAATACGCGAGTAAAAATCCCCGTAGTGAGAAAAAGTGAAGTCGGAAATACCGGCTTTTTTACGTCCTGTTGAAAGATGTGCCGTTTTCATGCCCACTCTTTTCGCTCCGATTATATCGTGACCGTATGTATCTCCGACATAGAGAATATCTTCCGGTGCCATATCGAGCAGCGCGCACAATTTCAGAAAACTCGCCGGATGGGGTTTCAGTCGATGAACCGATTCGGCCGAAAGGGTCGCCGCCCATATATCACTGAGTCCGAGGAACGCGAGTTTTTTTTCGACCGGATAATCGGAGAGAACCGCGAGGGTGAATCCCTGCGCGTCAAGCCGTCTGAGGACCTGTTTCAGATACGGGAAAGGTTTGATAATGGCGAAACTGTCGATCCATTGCCCGTAAATTCTCTCTTCGATAAGCCGGAATGCCCTGGAAGGCGGAATATCGAGTTTTTCCGCGAGAAGGTCCGCCTGTTTTCTACGAAAATCATGTATTCCGTCCATTGCACGAATCTGTTTACGCATGCTCCGGTAATGATAGGCAAACGAGGGGTGGTTGAAGAATAATTTTATCGAGGTGAGATACATCCAGAAATACGGGTACAGGGTTCCGTCGATATCAAAACAAACCGCGCGAATTTTCATCGTCTGAAGGTCCTATTGGAGAAGCGGAGGAGAAAAATCGCCTGAGGGATTCAATCTGATGCAATGAATATACTCGCCAATGTGATCTTGCCTGAATGTTTCGAGTTCGGTCTCATGGTTCCTCTCCATGACGATGATATGAAAGCTTCCATCCGCCTGGAAAACGGGAAAGAACACGGCGAGATGGACATGTTGATGCAATGGCGGTTCTTTACCGTACTCCCTGTTGATTGAACCGATATACATGCTGCCCGGGTACCTGGCCGCGTCCAGAAAGAGAAGCAGCTCGAGTTCGGAAACGGGATATCCGACGTCCTCGATATAGGTGAGGTAGGGAACGGAACGGACATCGAAGGTCTCCGGATTCGACTGCGTTTTCCCCGATCGTGCTTCATCGTATGCGACGGCGCAATTTCTCGACCAATCGAGACCGAAATACGGATCACGGCTGTCCTCGTACCAGTCCGACCAGCTGTTCCCCCGGACCTCGAGGTGTTTGATTTTGAGACGTTCGACGGAAAGATAGCTTCCCGAAAGCGGAAAACAGAGGCCGTCGACGATCCATTTGACGAATCCGGAACAGTTGAAGCCATTTTCGCCCTCCTGCAACCGCCCGTCGTGAATAAAGACATACTCCCCGCGTTCATTCATCGCACCGTCGTCACGGTCATTCATTACCGGCAGCCGGTCGCGAATGGTTTCGACCATTGCGGGGATATTCCCGTTTTCATGTTCGTATCCCCCGTAAAGGACGGTATACCAATCGATGACCGGCCTTGTGTAGGAGATGATGGACGAAAGCGGTTCGAAAATCACGGTATCGATAGGATGGGGAAGAACGATATCGTGACAGATCCTGACGTCAAAAAGGTATACATCCAGAAGAGATCGCTTCCCGTACGGGAATATTCTGAGAAAACATCCGCTGTTATCCCGGATCATCACCGTCATTCCGGCGATGGCACCGTCAATCAGACTTCGTTTGACGGAAACATTACCGGTCCCGATCATCGGAAATTCGTCTGCCTTTTCATTCAGAAAGAGAAAATAAAGAAACTCTTCATTGGCGACGACCCGAAACTGGACACGGACCTCATCGTCTTCCCTCTGTACGACGGCCTGTTTTTCGTTCTTCGCCTTATAAAGACTCGATAGGATGACCGTCCGGTAGAGAAGTCTGACGTCCTGATTTTCGGGAAGATGAAGCGAATGGGAATCGAGGTCCGTATGAAAAAAATTTTCGGCGCGGAGTCCGTGCGGCCACAAGATGCACATCGAGACTGCCGCGAGTATCAGACGGCATCGTTTCCGCCATTGTCCGTTGCCGGGCATCCGTGCGTTCCTCCTTTCTTCCAAAACCGGTATTCCCCCTTGTTGCGTTACATCAGATCCGTCGCCTTCGTTCATAACACACCGCCTTTCTGAAACCTGCGGGGCACGACGGCGGCCTGTTTTCTTATTTTCGACATTGAACGCGGATAACATAACTTTCTTCCCGAACGCTCTCCCCCTTCCGACGGACGGCCTGACGTCTCCCAACGGACATCGCGTTCAGGGGTCGGGGCCGGACTTTTTCATGACATGCAGCAGTTCCATCAATTCACTTCTTATTTCCGCGATCCTTATTTTGAGATCAATGTGCGGGGCGTTAATCTCCTCCCAGATTCTGTTACGGGCGCCTTCGATTGTATACCGTTTTTCATAGAGGAGATATTTAAGGCGCTGGAGAAGCCGGAGGTCACGGTCGGAAAAGGTTCTCCTGCCGCTTTTTGTTTTTCGCGAAGAGAGAAACGGTATTTCCTGTTCCCAATACCGAACCACGTGTGGTTTCACGCCGAGCATTCCGCATACTTCACCGATACTGTATTTCCGCATGTCTTGCATCCCCATGGAAAGAAATCGGGATATATTTTAGAGTATCTGCCGGCCGTTAATGCCGTCGACTATTTTTTTCTTTTTCCCTGAACTCGAGTTCGACGGGAATACTATCCAGTTTCAATTCCCTGCGCAATCTGTTTTTCATATAGAGTTTTTGCTCATTCCGTAATTCGCCGCATCGACTCAAAAAAAAGACGAACTTGACCGGATTGGAACTTACCTGGGTTGCGTAACGAATTTTTACTTCCTTTCCTCTCACCTTGACCGAATCGAGATCCGTCCACCGCTTGAGCAGGGTATTGAGACGCGATGTATCGATTCGGGAGGCGAGTTGCCTGTAAACCTTGATGCTCGTCGAAAGGAGTTTCTTCATCCCTTCCCCGGTCATTGATGAGACGGGGACGATCGGTGCGAAATGCAGCATCGGAAAGAGAAATCGGAGTCTGTCAGTCACCGCCTGAAGCCTGTTCGGAATATGTTCGAGGAGATCCCACTTGTTCAACACGAGGACGATCCCACGTCCTTTTTTTTCAATCAATGCGGCTATTTTTTTATCCTGCTCGGTGATATTGCATCTGCTTTCGATAAGGAGAAAGACGACATCCGAATCTTCAATAGCCCGGATCGCCCTGTTGACGGAGTAATATTCGACGGATTCCTTGACCTTTTTTTTCCGTCTGATCCCCGCCGTATCGAGTACCTGAAAATGATAGTTATTGTACAGAAAACTTCCTTCGACCACGTCCCGGGTTGTTCCCGGAATCGATGAAACAATCGATTTTTCCTCGCCGATAAGGTAATTTGTCATGGTCGATTTTCCGGTATTCGGTTTTCCCAAAATGGCAAGGCGTATTTTCTGCCGGCCACCAGTCTCCGTTTTACGGGTTTCATGGTCCTTGAAAAAAAAGAGTATTTCCTGTATCAGCTTATCGATGTTTCTGCCGTGAACAGCCGAAACATCGACCATTCGCTTGAATCCGAACTTATAGAGGTTCCATATTTGTTGCGCCCGCTTTTCGTTATCGACTTTGTTGACAACCAGTATTATTTTTTCTTCAAGCGGCCTTACCTTTTCGATAAACTCCAGATCGTCTCCGTTTATATCGGTAATATCGATGAGGAGGATGACCAGATCGGCTTCTCCGGCAACGGCAAGGCTTTTGCCCGATACAAGCTGATTGTATTCCCCCTCTTGCAGGGTAAACCCCCCGGTATCGATGAGGATAAACGATTTTCCCTCAAACTCACACGATGACTCGACGGAATCCCGTGTCACACCGGGGGTGGGATCAGTAATCGCGCGTTTTGTTCCCAACAAACGGTTAAACAGGGTGGATTTGCCGACATTCGGTCTCCCGATGATCGCAATCCTGGGGAAATCAACTTTTACCGGAATTGAAATCAAGCTTCTCCTCCATCCACTTCACGATAGTCTTTTCTATCTTCGCCGTCTGTTCCATCGAGAGAACCTGATCGACAAGACAGGCCGCCTCCGACATGTTGATCGAACGAATGATTTTTTTCACCTCCGGAATTCTTACCGGACTCAGGCTGAACGAATCCAGTCCCAGCCCCACAAGGAGCGCGACCGCGTACGGATTACCCGCCATTTCTCCGCACATTTCCACCGGAATACCCCGGCGCTTCGCATTATCGATCACCTGTTGAATAAGACGAATAACTCCGGGATGAAAGGGTTCATAGAGATACGCGACCCGTTCATTCCCTCTGTCAACGGCGAGCGTGTACTGGATAAGATCGTTTGTGCCGATGGAAAAAAAACCGGTATGGCGGGCGAGGATATCGGATGTCAGGGCGGCGGACGGTACTTCTATCATGATACCGATATCGATATCTTCGACAAACTCGATCTTTTTCTTCCTTAAGTCTTTCTTCACCGATTCGACCATACTCATAAGCAGCTTCAATTCATCGATACCGGAAATCATCGGGAACATCATTTTCAGACGGCCGTGGACGGACGCCCGAAGAATCGCCCGTACCTGCGTCTTGAAAATATCCGGATACGACCTGTAAAACCTGACCGCCCTCCAGCCGAGTAATGGATTGCCTTCTATCCTGTTGTCGAAATCGGGGATTATTTTTTCGCCGCCGTAATCGAGTGTCCGGATGCAGACGCTTTTGTCCTTCATGGCTTCGAGTACCGTACTGTACGCCTTGTACTGTTCGTCTTCCGAAGGGAAGCCGGTCGGTTGAATGAATAAAAACTCCGACCGGTAAAGCCCGATCCCGTCTGCGCCATGTGCGATCGCGGATTTCACTTCGTCCGGAGTTTCGATGTTCGCCTTGAGATTAATAATTTTTCCGTCCCTGGTCGTCGCGGGAAGCTTGTTCATGTTGAGAAGCTGAAGTTCATGTTTCAGCCATTTTTTTTGAGTTTTCCGGTAATTCTTTTTTGTCACATCATCCGGCGTGATGATGACTTCTCCCTTATTACCGTCGATGATCAATTCATCATCGGATTCGATTTTAGTCGAAATATCGGAAAGCCCGACAACCGCGGGAATTTCAAAGGACCTCGCGAGAATGGCGATATGGGATGTTTTTGTCCCACCGTCCGTCGCGATTCCTTTTACCTTTTCCTTGTTCATCCCGATGACGTCCGACGGAAGGAGTGTCCCTGCGACAAGAACGACTTCCTTCTCGAGATCCGCAAGCGACCTGCGTTTTTTAAAAAGCAGGTGTCTGAGTATTCTCTGGGAAATATCGACGAAATCGGTGGTCCGTTCCTTGAGGTATTCGTTTTGTGTCGCATTGAGTTTGTCGATATTTTCTTCGATCACCTGAAGCAGTATCCACTCGACATTCTTTTTCTTTTCATGCAATTTTGTGATGATCTCTCTTGTAATATCGGGATCATTGAGCATGAGGATATGTGAATCGAGCAGACGGCATTCTTCCTTGCTGATCTTCTTTTTTTTCTTTTTTTTTAATTCCTTAATCTCGATGGTCGCACTTTCAACGGCCTTGAGAAAGCGTTCATGCTCTGCGAGTATTTCCGAATCCTTTATATCGTATTTCGGGGTACTGTATTCTTTTTCAAGGTATAGATATGCCTTACCGATTATAATTCCCGGCGAAGCGACGATACCCTTCAAGGTTTTCATACACGTTTACTATACGGCTTTTTCTATCCCATGTCAAATATATAGAATGTATTTTACGCGTAAGCGATCCGACAGACGGCGAAGCGGAATCAGGGATAAATTGTTGGTTAAAAAAGTATTTTATTAAGCCGATGATTATAACAGTATGGCCGGAAAAAAAGTATCGATAGGTTGTCTTTTCTGGATAGTCCTCATTCTTCTTGTTATCGTTATCGTGCTGGCCAATCTGAAAACGGCAAACGATATCATCAAAAAAACCGGGTTCGAAGAAATGGTCAAAAACATGTTCAGCGGAGATAAAAAGGAGAAAAAACCCGATCTGCCGGTAATCCGCACAAAAGACAATGTGGAAGATGAAATTAAGGTCAAACGATCGGATGACTCAATACCTGAAAATGATCCCGTCGATACCGTTATCGATAAAAAAGACGAAGAACTTCCACGCAACGACGACGCATCGGGGGATAACGGAAATGAATTACCGGACCCGACTCCACTCACGGTGAAAAGGAATATGAGACGGGCGCTTATTTATTTTGCCAGGGTAAACGACGACGGTACTATCGCTCTCAAGGGATTCAAGAAATCGGTATACTACGACGATTCGCCTCTCAAGGAAACCATTCTTACTCTCCTCGGCGGCCCGGGTTCCCAGGAAATCAATGCCAACTACTATTCCCTGATTCCGGAACACACGACGCTCAACAATATATACGTCAAAGGTTCGATTGCCTATCTCGACTTTAACGAATATTTTCGTTTCAATACACTCGGTAAAGAGGGACTCAAAACCCAGCTGAAACAGATCGTTTATACGGCGACCGAATTCGCGAATGTCACGGGCGTACAGATCCTGATCGAAGGTGAGAAAGTCAATTATCTTGGACCGGAAGGAATTTTTATCGGCGAACCACTTTCGCGCGATTCTTTTATCGCAAGCAATTGATCATTCTTACACGACGGGCGACGCCTTTTGCTATCGATGTTTTTATACTCCGCACATCTTTTTCAGGTTTTCTTTTATCGTTTCCCTCCCGTCTTCCTGCTTCTGTTTCAGCATAAAAAACAATTCCGTATTTCCCTTTCTTCCCTTAAGCGGGGAACGTTCGATTCTCGAGACAAACACGTGCTCACTATATAGATCATCGATCAGATGTTCACATATCCGATATACCAACCGGTTGTCCATCACGATCCCCTTGAACCCGGGAGCCGGATGCTTCCATTCGAATTGCGGTTTTATCAATGCGATCAGCCATCCGGGGCTGACCAGTGACAGGATATGCGACGCTGCCTGCCTCACGGAACGAAACGAGAGATCACAAACCGCGGCGGAAGGTCGCTGCGTGAGATTTCCGGCAGTCACGTCCGTTATATTGGTTCGTTCCATAACCACCACACGTGGATCTTGCCTGAGCCGGTAATCGATCTGATTATATCCGACATCGATTGCATAGACCAGGCGGGCGCCTTTTTTGAGAAGACAATCGGTAAATCCCCCCGTCGAACACCCCGCATCCAGGAAAATTTTATCATTGACCTCACACCGCCACTTCGAAAGGACATGATAAAGTTTTCTGCCGCCCCTTGAAACAAAACCCTTTTTGAGAAACTCGATGGTGCAGCAGGAGGTGACGGATGTCTTGGCGTCGGAGACTTTTTCACCGTTCACATAGACCTCACCACAGACAATCCGTGCGTACAACTCCTCCCTCCCGATATCGGGGTAACGGCCGCAGAGTAATGTGAGAAGCGGTATTTTTTTTTCTTTCATCGCTAGATAACGGACTTTTCCCAGATACGCTCGACGGATACGGTCTTCCCCGTTTCCGCATCGATTGAAAGGAGTACGCCCATAATATCGGCCTGCTTGTCCGCGACCTCCATTTTGAGGGGCATCTGACTCAAATTTTTCTGGATCACTATGGACGGATTCATCCCGATAATACTCTCTCCGGGACCGGTCATCCCGATATCGGTAATATAACCCGTTCCGTGCGGCAATATTCGTTCATCCGCCGTTTGTACATGCGTATGTGTTCCGACGAGCGCCGAAATTGTTCCGTCAAGATAAATAGCAAGCGCTTCCTTTTCTTCCGTCCACTCGGCGTGAAAATCGACGATAACCACTGGTGTTTCCCGTCTGAGCCGCACGGCGGTATCTTTTCCGACCTGAAAAGGACATCTGAGGGGAGAAAGGAAGACCCTCCCCTGAAGATTAATAATCCCGACCTTCTTATCCTTAACCGTTATAAGGCAATGTCCTTTACCGGGAACACCTGTGGGATAGTTTTCCGGTCTGAGAATCCGGTCTTCTTTATCCAAAAAGGGCAGTATCTCCCGCTGTTGCCAGATATGGTTACCGGTCGTGATGACATCGACTCCGGATTTAAAAAACATCTGGCATATTTCAGGAGTGATTCCTTTTCCTTCAAACGCGTTTTCTCCGTTCACGACCACACAATCGGCTTTTGTCGTCTTTTTCAAACTCCCGAGATATCCGAATATAGCCCTGCATCCGGGTTTCCCAATGACATCACCCAGAACAAGTATTTTTAAACCATGATGCATCTTTGTTAACCTTCATTTTTTATTCAGCTTTTTGTTCCAACGTGTCGACGAATACCCGGATAAAAAAGGAGGGAGCCCTTTATAACCGTCACCGCGCTTTTGGCGGTAACCGTTATCAAAAGGCTCCCGAAGAAAAGAAGAAAACTCCCCTTCATCAGCAAGAATACGGTGTTGTCCGCTACACCTTACCTTGCATATTCCAATATTCTTGTTTCCCGGATGATCGTTACCTTGATTCTTCCCGGATATTTTAACTCATCCTCGATTCTTTTGGCGATTTTTTTTGCCAGCTCTTTTGCCTCGTCATCACTCACTGTTTCGTTGTTGACAATAATCCTCAATTCCCTACCTGCTTGAATTGCGTATGATTTGTCGACTCCGTCAAAATCTTCTGCGATTTTCTCGAGGTTTTCAAGCCGTTTCAGGTAGTTGTCGAGGGTTTCCCGTCGTGCTCCCGGCCGCGATGCCGAAATGGCATCCGCGATCTGAACGATAATCGCTTCGATCGACTCGGGCTCCACATCGTTGTGATGTGAACCGATCGCGTTAATCACTTTCGGATCTTCCCCGAGCTTCTTGGCGAGTTCCATCCCTATTTCTGCATGATTTCCCTCACTCTCCGTTTCGACTCCCTTGCCGATATCATGAAGCAGTGCGGCGCGTTTCGCGATATCGACATTCGCTCCCAGCTCCGAAGCCAGAAGTCCCGAAAGTATCGCGACTTCTTTCGAGTGATTGAGGACATTCTGTCCATAACTTGTCCGAAAGTGAAGCCGTCCGAGTGCGCGTATTCCTTCCGGCCTGAAATTATGGATACCCAGATCAAAAAGTATTTTTTCACCTTCTTCGTAGATTTTTTGACCGATTTCCTTTGTCACTTTCTGGACAATTTCTTCGATTCTCGCCGGATGTATCCGCCCGTCTGATATGAGTCTTTCCAATGAAACCTTTGCGATTTCTTTTCTGATTGGATCAAAGCACGAGATAACAACGGCTTCGGGAGTATCGTCAATAATAATATCGACACCGGTCAGGGTTTCCAATGTACGGATATTACGCCCTTCCCTTCCGATTATTCTCCCTTTCATTTCATCATTCGGCAGACTTACCGATGTAATTGCCACTTCCGATGTGATATCAGTGGCGATTCGTTGGATTGTCGCCACGATAATTTCTCTTGCTTTTTTTTCTGCAGTTAGCTGTGCTTCCTGCTCTATCCTGTTTATAATGACCTGTGCATCTCGTTTCGCTTCGTTTTCAAGACTCTGCACCAGCAGCTTTTTAGCTTCTTCTGCAGAAATACCGCATATACGTTCTAGTTCTTTTTTCCATTTTTCCTGATTTTTCCCTATCTCTTCTTCTTTTTCTGTTAACGCTCTCTCCCGGTTCGTTATGACCTTTTCCTGCTTTTCAAGCATGGTCATTTTTCTTTCTAGATTCTCATCTTTATAAATAAGCCGCCTTTCCATCCGTTGCAGCTCATTTCGTCTTTCACGGGTTTCTCTTTCCAGTTGATTCTTTTCCCGAAGCAACTGGTCTTTGGTTTCTAGTAAAACCTCTCTCTTCCTCGTTTCTGCTTCTTTTTGTGCCTCCTGTATTATCCTTTTAGCCTTTTGTTCAGATGAAGAAAGTTGAAATCTGGCATAGAGCCATCGGATAACCCAACCTAGAATACCACCGGCGAGAGTACAAATGATGCTTAATAAAATTTCCATCATCGTCCTCCACCTTTTAATTTATCTCACAAATATACATACTATCCCTGTATATTGTCAAGTACCACTTTATATTACAATTAATAAAATAATTGTTATCAGCATTTTTTTTATCCATTAAATTACGGACCGGCATCCGGCTGCGGCTGTTGTTTACCGTTGTAAAACAAGCTTTAATGCATTGATGATGTTCTTGATGTAAAGCTTTTCAAACCGTGAAAACGCCAGAAAGAGATACGCCTCTTTCCCTTTAAAAACCGCCGGTAAAAAAGCCGCGCCGTTCATATGATTGATATCAGGTTCACACCGCTTATTGAGAAAAAAATTGATATGTTTCACGGGAAGGTTGATAAGAAATATTTTCCGCTGATTGAATATTTCCGTTGTATAAATATCCTCCCTTTTGAAACGGAAATATTCCTTGCAAATGTCACTGAAACCGACGGAAACATCGAGACGATAACCGTCGCCTTCCCGAATCAGCAATCCATTGATAATCGAGTTTATCTGACGTGAAAACTGCATGAGTGATTTTATCTGGGTAAGCATGTCATCCGATTCATCGAACTGCTTCAGATATTGATCATATTCTATGCCATTATCTCCAAAATAAATATATTCTTTATCGACCGTTTCACGTGCTTCGGTTTTCACCGGTTTTTCCGCTTCCCGACTCACTTCATCAATAAGCTCCTTTAATCGTACGTTTTTTGCCGATTCATCTCCTTCCAATAGATCTTTATTTATTTTATACACGCCGTTTTCCATAATGATATTTTTACTCATATCGCCGAGGATTTCCCTTATTTCCTCTATCGAATAAATACGAAATTTCCCGTCGTGTAATAATTTCTCATATTCTTCGCGTGCGGTTTTAAAACCACCTGCATACGAAGAGGCATCTCCGGAATCTAAATACCCTTCTCCGTTTGACTGCCCGATGCCGACCGCCCCTTCATCTTCAATCGCATCTGCAAACATATTCTCATCATCGGCATCTTTTGTTTTTTCGCTTTTATCGTCTTTCTCCTTTTTAAGAAGATAGTACTTACCTCCCCGTTCGAAATATATATATTCGTCCGGACTACCCGCGAGATCCAATTCTTCGAGATATTCAAAGGGTTCGGGAGGAAGCTCGTTTATTTCCTCAAATACAATCCTGCCCCTTCCGGAGCTTATTATGATTTCCTGCCCCTTGCCGTCCCCCGTAAACCGATCCTTTTTTAAAAAGGAAGATTCTGCCGATTCGAATATTTCCTCGAGTTTTTTGCTCGAGCCCGTTGAGAGGACGAGTTCTTCCTCCTGTGCTTCTTCTTCCTTTTTACGTTCATGAGTCCGATTCGACGACAAATACTCTGCGGCATACTCTTCTTCTGCGACCGCACCGTTATCTTTCTCATCACCCACATTTATTTCTTCTATTGAAGGAAGTGAAGGTTCCTTTATGATCTGTAATGTTTCGATTTCATCGGCTTCCCCGATTTCATCGGCTTCCCCGATTTCCTCGGCCTCCCCGATTTCTTCGGCTTCCCCGATTTCTTCGGC
>JAFGHO010000058.1 GCA_016930085.1 Spirochaetales bacterium | reverse complement strand
GCATATCACTTTGCGTAAGCATATCACTTGTGCAAGAATCTCAGAAATGTGATAAAATGTCAACACGAAAGCCTTTATTATTCGGCCGTATTGAAAAGTGATACGTCTTTCACCTTTTTCCATATGTCATTCGCATAAAAATAGCCGAATCAGACTGATTCATAAACCCTGTCATTGTTCCTTTTTAAGTTCGGAACCGCAAAAACGGCAGAACCGTGAATCGTCTTCAAGTCCCGTTTTTCCGCATTCGCTGCATCTGTTTTTTCGCCTCGATGATTCCAGAACAAAGGACGCGGAAAGGATACCGGTGGGAACGGCGATAATACCGTACCCCATAAGCATGATAATTGAGGCGATTGTCTGGCCGAGAACAGTCTGAGGAGCAATATCCCCATAACCGACCGTCGTGAGGGTGACGATCGCCCAGTACATGGATTTCGGAATATTGAGAAAACCGTGATCGGGTCCTTCGATCAGGTACATGGCCGATCCCATGATAACGACGATCGAGAGAACGGTTCCGATAAACACGACAATTTTTCGGAATGAACGTTTCAGGGCATGCAGGAGAAAATTCGACTCGCCGATATACCTCCCGAGCTTGAATATCACGAATATTCTCAGCAACCGGAAAACACGGATAAAAGTGAGCGCCGGTGCGCCGGTTATAAAGACAATGACGAGGTTTGGAAGAATTGCGCAAAGATCGATAATTCCGAAAAAGCTTTTCATGTATCGAAGCGCGTTCCTCGAACAGTAGATCCGGAGCATGTATTCTATTGTAAATACTATGGTAAACAACCACTCGATCCCGACAAGGAGCCACCCGTAACATTTCCGAATTTCTTCGACGCTGTTGAGAAGCACGGCCGCCACGCTGAAAAGGATACAAAAAAGCAGAACGATATCGAACCCCTTTCCGGCTTTGGTGTCCGCTTCAAATATAACGATATAAAGTCTTTTTCGAATGCTTTGCAGCGAAATTCGTTTTGCCATTACATCCTCCTTGACCTTTTAATTTTGACAGTCGGTATCGCATATAGTGCAAGAATAATCGAGCGTCTGTCCGGCTTACCTATTATTATAAATAATTACGCCGGGAAATTTTATCCCGATACCGGGTTTTTATTCAAGCATACGATACATACTCGACCCAAAAAGATACGCGCCGGTATTTCATACAATACCCCTTTTGGGGCAACAGCGTGAGAGAAAACCGATTTTTTACAGTGTTGCTGCCAGGCGCTACATTGTCGCTATTTATATAATCGAAATGAAAACGCAGGGCACTCTCTATTCAGTAAGAAGAGACTGCGGGCTACGAAGGTATTTACAGGCGATATGAACATTGCAATATAAATTTGTCGTTGACACGACTCCCCGCATTGTGATACAAAGGACAACTGGAGTAAATATAATCCACGCTGAGGTCGTACGGCGTGAAGATGGGGTAAATAGAACCCCATGGTTTCAATATCAAACATAAGGAGTGCATATGGGAGGAGGAATCATACACGCCCAAAAGGCAGCCGGTGATGTTTATTTTATCAATAATCAGGGGAAAGAGGTGATCGACCCGTCAAAGGACGTCGAGGTAAAAATGGATGAAGATTTCCCCGGTGTAATAATTTCCGATGCGATTGAAGAGGCAAAACGCTTTGCAATCGGTGCCATAAAGAAGAAAATTGCGCAGAAAATGAGGGGTTTTGACTGCAATGCGGTCGTAAGAAATATAAAACTCGAATACAAGATAAAATTCGGATTCAAAGGCCAGGAGCTGGATCCGGAGAGGGAACTGATTTTTAAAGCCGGAGATCAAATTGTCAAAAAGGGAGAACATGGAACGGAGTTTTTCTGGATCAAGGAAGGTATCGTGGAAATCGAGGGTGTCGAATACCATGCCGGCAGTGTGTTCGGAAGGGCCGCATTCAGTGATCAGATAAGAAAGAAAGACGCATATGCAAAAACAGACGCGGTCGTCATCGCGATCAACAAGGATCATCCCGATCTGGTGGATAAAATACCGATACTCCTTGAAAAATTCGCCCAGGAGGTCCAGCGGATAAAAAGGGTCAGGCCGAAAGCGAAAATCGACAAGATCAACCTGGAGGACTAGGTATCTCCTCACGGACATATCCTGTTTTTTTCGTCCCCATTCCTGTTTGTCCGGTATAAGGTTATTTTTCATAAGTTTTTGCCTTTTTTTTATTGAAAATCACTATCTCATACCCTTATATTAATACTGAGAAAGGAATTTCTTGGAAATTGGTCCGGACCAGGCATCAGAGTGATGAATTCTACAACAAATATCATGATCTTGATGTTTCCTTTGCCGGTAAAGTCATTAAAGCGATCCGGATGATTCCCCAAAAGACATATTTGAGATTCTCAGGTGAATCCATTCCCTGTATTCTCTACTCATCTTCCTTTTCCGGCGCCCGAATCATTATTCCACTCAACAAGAAAACCTGTGAGAAAATCAGCCTGGGTAATAAAACGGCAACGCTTAACCTCTCGTTTCTCGATACGCAGGGAAAAGATCCCATTTCGATTTTTATCAATGCAAAAATAACGGGCTTCACTCCGTATAAAAGCGACCGGCCCGACATTAATTTTGTCACCCTCAGATATTCCAACAAACCGCCGGATGAATTGATTTTCAGGCTCGGAGAAGTATGCGAATCACTCAACGATATGTCACGGCGAAAAGAACGCCGGTTAATCATTGATGACGAGAAAGCGGTGTCGATGAACCTGCGAACGGACAAAATATCCCTTTTTTGCGACGGTAAACGAAACAACTGCATCATCAGGGACATCTCATATTCCGGCGCAAAAGTGATCACGCGGGGAAACCCGGAAACGTATCTGGATAAACGGGTCATGCTCATCCTCAATGTAAAAGGTGTTAACGGTATCGGCGAGATGCTCTGTTCGGTTGTACACTGTGAGGGGATTCATACCTATGACGCGGAAAACTTTATCGCCTTAGGTCTGAGATTCGATATGGAAGGAATACCGGAATCCTATAAAACGTGGCTGAAAACATATCTGGAACGATTTTGAAAAAAAGAATACGTGACCGTTTTTTAAAATCGGTCATTCCCGCTTTCAACTTCCGTTATAGTGGTATCATCAAGGAATTGTCGTAATATCACCAATTGCTCGTGGGTTATGTCATCATAACGAACACCATACCGGTAGAGCGTGTTATCGATTTTCTTGAACCAGATGACCGTACCGACAAGGACGACTTCATTCTTATCGGGAAGAGAAATATCGAGGAGAAGCTTCGAATCCAATTGCAGGAGTTCGTACGATTCAAATTTTATTCCTCCAAGGGAAATATCCTGTGAATACACCTGCCTGACATCGGACTGCCTGAATGCGATGTTCACCGGTTTGAAAAAAATCTTTAATGACTGCGTATACCGAATGTATCTTCTGTTCTCCGTTCGGCTTTTGATGATGCAATCTTTTCCGGCGAATTTGGCGGCGTAGAGGGCCTTGTCCGCATTCCTGATAAGTTTATTCGCGTTCATGCCGTCAAAAGGATATGAAGCAATGCCCCCGCTGAAAAATATTCTATGTTTTTTAAAAAAAGAATTGTTTCTGATCGTATTTCGCAGCCGTTCTGCAAAAACCAGGGCACTGCCGCCGTTCGTTTCCGGCAGGATAAAGACAAACTCCTCGCCGCCATACCGGCAGAGGATATCTTCTTCCCTGCAGCTTTCTTTCAGGCCGGCACCCAATTTTTTCAAAACAATATCACCGAATGGATGACCTTTCGAATCATTGATAACCTTGAAGTTATCGATATCGATCATAAGGAGTGAAAATATCTTGTCATGCCGATGGGCTCTTTTCAGTTCCTTTTTAAGGGAAAGATCGAAGTATCTACGGTTAAACAGACCGGTCAGTGCGTCGACCATGGCCATTTTTTCCGTCTCCTTGAACAGCCAGATCTCGACGAGAATCGGCTCCGAAAGCATCCGGTTCAAATTGATAAAATAATCGAACATGGCGACCCTCAGGCCGACGGTACGGTCGATTTTGCTCTGTAAATATCGATAATTCTCGAAAATATTCTTCCAATGTTTTTTTGCCTCTTCTTCCGAAAAACTGAGATGGACGAACAATTCAAGCAGATTCGCATAAAGATACTCATCCATATTTTTCTTCTTAAGTTCATCGATATTTTTGATAAGCATTGTTCTGCTTTTTTCGTCTTCCATGAGAAGAGAGGAGACTTTCTCCTTGAGAAATGTTATAGTGTCCTTTTCTTTTTTCATACCTGTTCTTTTTTATTTTTTTTATATTATATCATGGGTGATGTTTCATTGCAACAACATTTCCATACTGAACGGGGTGCAGAGAAGACTTTTCCAGGATATTTCTATTCTTTGAAGCACTTCATGGCAGGTGCTTCCTGTCAAGCGCACCATAAAAAAAGCTTCCTTAAACGGAAGCCTTCTATTAATCATTACATTAAAAAAAAATAAATATGGGCGACACAAGACTTGAACTTGTGACCCCTAGCGTGTCGAG